>NZ_JBYSYV010000002.1:0-117492 GCF_058783805.1 Peribacillus sp. FW305-BF15
GGAAAAAATTCAAAGGGAATCTCAAAAAGGGGTTCGGAATTTTTTAATTCCGAACCCCTTTTGTCTACAAACTGAGCCCTCCCATAAAGGAGGGCTTTTATATCTATTCCCCAGACTTTTGTTATTCATCAACCGCATCTGCCATTTCATCAAAATCGGAAACTGCGATCTATCAAACAGTTCAGCACAAGAAATACCTGGGTTTGTCATCGCGTAAGACTTGTAATCGGAGACTGCACGCAATGTTTGGATACATAGTATGCATGCACTGGTACTTGTTTTGATCCCTAGAAGTCTTTCTTAATACGATCGTCATGATTTAGATTGTTGACACCGTGTTTCCTCCTTTATAAGTTTATGCTACGTCTGATTGTTTAATTGAATCAACGTAATGGTTTGCTTTATCCTGGTCAAATTCCCCTTCCCATTTCGACATGACAATCGCCGCCAATGAGTTCCCTATGACATTAACCGCTGATCTTCCCATATCCAAAATTCGGTCGATACCGGCAATGAACGCAACACCTTCCACCGGCAGTCCCATAGAACCAAGTGTTGTTAAAACAACAACAAATGAGGCACCCGGAACGCCAGCCATTCCTTTTGACGTTAACATCAATACGAGTAACAAAGTGATCTGTTCTGTAATGGATAAATCTATACCATACATTTGTGCTACGAAAAGTGAAGCAAGTGCTTGATAAATCGATGAGCCGTCTAGATTAAACGTATAGCCTGTTGGAATAACAAAAGAAGTAATGGATTTCGGGCAGCCAAACTTCTCCATTTTGTCCATAAGCCTTGGTAATACCGACTCTGAACTTGCTGTTGTAAATGCCAAAATCAATTCATCCTTTAACACTTTCAGGATAACAAAAATGCTTGTCCCTGACATTTTCGCTATAATTCCAAGAATGGCGAATACAAAGAATACCATCGTCACATAAACAGCCATTACTAGGTTACCTAAAGGAATTAATGTTGCGATACCGAATTTCGCAACGGTTACACCAATCAGTGCAAACACACCAAAGGGGGCAAATTTCATGACTAGATTCGTCACCCAAAACATTACTTCCAACACACCTTCAAAGAATCCAAGAATAGGCTTTCCTTTTTCGCCTATCGCAGCCACACCTAAGCCGAATAAAACAGAAAAGAAGATAATCGGTAATAAATCCGCTTGAGCCATTGATTCAAATACATTTGAAGGAACAATATGAGAAATTGTTTCTCCAAAGCCACTGCTGCCAGCGGTATTTGTCGTTTCTTCATATTTTGAAATATCACTTTTTTCAAGATTGCTTGTATCTAAGCCAGACCCTGGGTGAAACATGTTTGCCGCCAGTAATCCAATAACAATGGCAATTGTGGTGACAATCTCAAAATAAAGAAGAGTCTTCCCGCCTAATTTTCCAAGTTTCTTTATATCGCCGACCCCCGCTATGGAGACGACTAGTGCAGCCATGACGATCGGGATGACGATCATTTTAATTAAATGAATGAAAATATCGCCGATAGGCACCAAAATGGCCATGACTGTTTCATTACCATGGAATAAAGCACCGACAACGATACCTAGTACAAGTGCAACAAAAATTTGAGTAGCTAAGCCAAACCTTTTCATTTGAATTCCTCCTTTGATAGTCGTTCTGTTGTTAGCGCTTCCAATTTTTAGATTATTTCAAGTTTATGATCATCCTACTGGAACCTACTGAATCCTACGGATACTTACAAGGGCCATAAAAAATAATAATTTCAGTCAAAACCCTTCTCACTTTTTTACCTTTTCATGTGTTATGTTTTTAATATAGTGACTGGGGAGGGACCGTATTGAAAAAGAGTATAAGGATATTGCTATTGATTATGATTGCGGTGCCTCTTGCGGGCGAATTCAAGTTTTACCCCTTCGATGATACATTCAGAGTCAGTTTGGGAACCCCCGTCTTCTTCTTGTTTTTACTATGGGGGAGGAGCATCCACCCGATTATTGCAGGCATAGTGACGGGAGTGAGTGTGTTTTTTTTGCGTTTTTCACTGGCTGTCGGGATACGGGACATATCCGTTGAGGATGCGATCTATCTTCATGTTCCCGCCTTTTTCTACTACTTCATTTACGCGTTGGCCTTTCATAAAACGAAATTGAACGAACGGCACGATCAGCCGTTTATGATCGGGCTTTTAGGGGTATTGATCGAGCTTTCTGCAAGTGTATCGGAGATGACGATCCGATCCATCCTGGCGAATCAGGGCACACCCTTGTTAGCCATTGACCAACTTGTTTTAATCGCCTTTATTCGAAGCTTTTTCGTTCTCGGCTTTTTTAATATATTAAAGCTGAGAGAAGCGAAATCCGCAGAAGCGGAGCAACGCATCCAAAAGGAACAAATGCTGCTTTTCATTTCAAGTTTGTATGAGGAATCGGTTCAACTGAAGAAAACGATGCAAAATGCGGAAGAAATCACCCGAACTTGTTATGACTTTTACCGTCGGATAAAAACAAGGGGGACTGATGGAAGCGATGCGCAAACTGCGTTGCAGATTGCCGGTCTTGTGCATGAGATCAAAAAAGATAACCAGCGGATTTATGCGGGGCTTTCGAAACTTATGTCATCCAAAAACCTGCAGGAATATATGAAGATCGAAGACCTTGGTAACATCATGATCGTGTCCAATAGACGATATGCAGAGTCCCTTGGCAAAGTTATTACATTTACCTTGCATATAGATGATGACCATCCCCCCTATCATGTATATATGGTATTATCATTAATAAATAATTTATTGGCCAATGCAGTGGAAGCCATTGAAGAAGAAGGATACGTATCACTGCATGTGAAAAGGAAAGATCAATTCGTGGAGTTTTGCATTTGTGATAATGGCCCAGGCATTGCGCCAAAGCAGAAGGAAATCATTTTTACAGCAGGTTATACAAAGAAATTCGATGTGGCGGGAAACCCTTCGACGGGAATTGGCTTATCGTATGTGAAACAAACAGTTGAAAAATTTGGAGGACATATCAAGCTAATGGATACCTATAAAGAAACCGTATTCATCGTAGGAATTCCGATTGATGCTATTATGGAGAAAGGGCTAACGAGATGAATTATTTCATTATAGATGACGATCCTGCCATTCGAGGAATGTTGACAGAGATAATTGAAGACGAAGATTTAGGCAAAGTGGTGGGAGAAGCAGAAGACGGAGCTTTAGTTAATAATGGCTTGTTGTTTTTAAAAAAAGCAGACGTTGTCTTAATTGATTTGCTCATGCCATTAAGGGATGGAATTGAAACAATCAGGTCTCTTGCTGATGGATTTCAAGGAAGATTTGTGATGATATCGCAAGTGGAAACGAAAGAAATGATTGGTGAGGCGTATAGATTAGGAGCGGAATACTACATTACAAAACCGCTGAACCAAGTTGAAATTTCATGCATATTAAACAAAGTGAACGAGCGAATACTGGTGGATCAATCGATCCAGGGCATTCAAAAGTCGTTGAACGTGTTTACGGACCGCCCGAAGTCTTCTAAAACCTTTCAGACAAAAAATATCATGGAAGCCGGGCGGTCCTTAATTTCTGATTTAGGTATGATTGGCGAAGGGGGAAGCGAGGATTTATTAAACATCTTAGGATTCCTCCAAAATGAAAAGCAAAGACTCGGTCCTGCCTACTCGTTTCCATATTTAAAGGAGATTTTTGCTGGGATTGCTGCTGAAAAGCTGGGAGATCAAGCGAAAGAAGCCGAAATCCAGAAAGAAATGAAAGCTTCCGAGCAGCGTGTCCGTCGCGCTCTTAACCAGGCACTCATCCATATCGCTTCATTAGGATTGACGGATTATATGAATCCAAAATTCGAGGCCTATTCATCCACATTTTTTGATTTCTCGGAAGTCCGAAAAAAAATGCTGGAGCTAGAAGACAAAAGCAAAAAAGTAAGCAGTCAGAGCCGCAATAATATGAAAAAATTTATCCAAGTGCTGTTTATGGAAGCAAGGCAGATGATGAAATAATAAACCAGTAACACAAGTGGAATAGATTGAAAATTCCCAAAAACATTTTCTTATTTTTCGTTGGAAGAAGCATAAAGGCAAATCCGTTTATATGGGATTTGTCTTTATCGCTATGTTCTCCGTATTTTTTTATGGCTCTTTTCGTAAAGATTGTTGTTTTTAAACGAAACTATTTAAGGTTGATTGGAGCGGAAGTGCGAGACTCCTGCGGGAGCAGCGGGAGAGGTGAGACCCCACAGGCGTTTACGCCGAGGAGGCTCACCGCCCGCACCAAGGAAAGCGAGTATCTTGAGAGGAAATCAACCACAACCCACTACCTGGTAAATAGCAACAAAGTATGTGAAAACAGCCTTTTTTATAAACAGTATTGTTTCAAATCAATAGAAAAAGGATAAAGAAGTTCATTCGTTTTCTATTCGTTGATTAATTCCATCGCTCTAACTTTGGGATGCCTCTAGTGAAAAACTTAGCAATAAATTTAGGCATATTCATATTTTCCATCATATGATTTTGAACAACTTTTTGCATTTCTATCGCAGTAATGTTTTGAGTGAATTCACCATTTATATAACAATGACTGCAATATTTAGTACTTATCCTACCATCTTTTTCAGTTCCGCCACCTAATTCATCTTTAGATAGCGGCATTCCACAACTCTGACATGCTTTATAATTTTTCATGATAATTTCTCCTACAAAAAGTTTTATCCTAAACATTATCTAACAAACAAAGTTAAGTCAAGACAATATGAATCACATCTCATCGAAACGAATCAAACGTTGATGTGGGTGTTGCAGTTCTTCTGAAAGGCGGGACTAGCGAAGCTTTAGGCCTTCAATAATCATAAAAATAACCAGCCAAGCTATTGCTCAACTGGTTACTGGCTTTACATGTTAAATTAAAGTTTAAAATGACGATTCCTTATGGCAACTGTTGTGCAAAATACATTGATATCATTCGAAATTTATGATAAGTTAGTATAGAAACACATTTAAATATACTCTAAAACAGTTTACCCCTTACTATAAGTATAAGGTAAAACTCACCTCTAGTCAACCCCTAATTTCTCATTTTTTAAAGGAGTGTCCGTTATGAACAATGAAATTCGGCAGGAGCAAGAACGTTTGAATGAGGTGATAGAAACAATCACGAAACAAATCAGCAAAATAGAAGGAGAAACTTCAAAGCGTAAAAAAGAAGTTGTTAATATCCGTAAACACTTTTGGGATGACCTCAAGGTTAATATCGATACTTTCGATGATTACCTCGAGACCATCATTGGCTTAAGGCAGCAGGCCCAAGACTTGTCACAAAGCGAAGGCGCACATAGATATGCCTTCAAAAGGCTGTCAACACTGCGCCGCATGCAGGAAGTGCCTTATTTCGGCAGGATTGATATCACTGAAGAAGGGTCTCCCCTTACGGAACAAATTTATATTGGTACTTCCACTCTTACTGATGCAACAGGAGAAAACTTCATTATCTACGATTGGAGGGCCCCGGTTTCGAGTGTTTATTATGACTATCCTCCCGGTCCTGTAGAATACTCCACTCCCGGAGGCGTAATTCGGGGGATGCTGGAGAACAAGTGGCAATACACCATCAAGGGCGGCGTTATCGAATCGATGTTCGATACGAGTCTCACCATTGGGGATGAGATCCTGCAGCAGGTACTGGGCAAGGGAACGGATAAGCATATGCACAGTATCGTGTCCACCATTCAACGTGAGCAAAATAGGATCATCCGGAACGATCGCGGACGTCTGCTCATTGTTCAAGGTGCAGCTGGCAGCGGGAAGACATCAGCTGCCCTCCAACGGATCGCTTACTTGCTCTACAAGAACCGAGAAAGGCTTAAAGCCGATCAAATCATTTTATTCTCTCCAAACTCCATGTTTAATAACTACGTATCAAATGTGTTACCCGAACTTGGCGAAGAGAATATGCAGCAGGTAACATTCCAGGAATATCTGGATCATCGTCTGTCTGACTCGTTTCAAGTTGAGGATCCTTATGAGCAATTGGAATATTTGCTGACTGCAGCGGAGGATCCTTCCTATAGCACCAGGACAGCGAGTATCCAATTTAAGGCATCCATTCGCTTCTTTGAAATCATCAAGACCTACAGACAATCACTGGAGCAATCCGGAATGATCTTTAGAGGGGTGAAGTTCCGAGGGGAAACGCTCGTCTCAGCCAAACAAATTTCGGAAAGATTTTATAACACAGACACCACATTAAAATTTCACAATAGGATTGAAAAGCTGAAAGAGTGGTTATGTGAGCTACTTGATGAAAGGGAAAAGTTCGAGTTGAAACAACCCTGGGTCGAGGAGGAAATCGAGTATCTTAGCAAAGAAGACTACCAAAAGGTATACACCTATTTAGAGAAAAAACGCGGTCATGATGAAGATTCCTTTGACGATTATGAGATAGAAAATAAAATGCTTGCGCGTATGATTGTTCGAAAGAAATTGAAGACGTTACGCAAACGGATAAAAGCCCTTCATTTTATCAATATTAAGGGCATATACAAGCAACTTTTTGACGAACAAATACGGATCGAACTGTGGAATGAGGGTGAAACACCTGCCGAAAGGGAGATTTGCTTATCAACCCAAAAAATGCTGGACGAAGGCAAACTGTATTATGAAGACGCGACCCCATTTTTGCTGCTGAAGGAGTTAATTCAAGGATTTCAGTCGAATACAGCTATAAAATACGTGCTTGTAGACGAAGCACAGGATTATTCTCCATTTCAATTCGAGTTCTTGAAACGATTGTTTCCTAATGCCAGGATGACCGTGCTCGGTGACTTTAACCAGGCAATATTCGCTCATGCCAGTGAACGGGTTGATTTCCAGACTCTTACCAGTTTATACGGGATAAATGAAACCGAGAGCATTACCTTGGATCAAAGCTACAGATCCACAAAGCAGATTATAGAATTCACACGTGAACTAATTCCAGAAGGCCATCGAATTAAGGCATTCAATCGTGAAGGCGAGAAGCCAGTACTCACTCAAGTGTCCAGCCGTGATGAATTGCACCGTAAGATCATGTCTAAGGTCAAAGACTTTCAAAGCCGTGAGTACAATACAATCGCAATAATCTGTAAATCTGCTGCCGAAAGTGCCGCCGCATACGATGCCCTTAATGCCCACTGTGAAATTAAACTCGTACAGAAAGGCACAAATGAATATGAACAGGGTGTAGTTGTTATACCGGCTTATTTGGCCAAAGGCATCGAATTCGATGCAGTCATCATTTATGATGCATCCATGCAAACATACGGTGATGAGAGCCTGCGTAGATTGTTCTACACCGCATGTACCAGGGCTATGCATGACTTACAAATTTATACGGTTGGCAAACCCAGTCCTTTCTTGAAAAACGGTGCAACGGAGAGTTCACTTCTGACCTCCAAATAACAAAGAATGGAGTCATTATTAGTGCTTCCTTTTTTCTCCTTTCATTTTATTGCTCTTTTATCGAAATACTATAAAAGAAAATCTTTAGAAAAGGAGGAGATGGATTGACTAATGAGAAAGAACAGGTGGAAACGGGAGGAAGCCAGGTGACTGGTGAATCAACGATTCAAACAGTTAATGATGGCCATTATCATTATCCAGGGCCCGTGGAAGAAGGCTATAGCGGAAATACATGAAGAGCCGTACAGCCTGCCGGGAAAAAAGATCCTGATGTTCCTCAGAATAAAGACACATTTAATTACACCCGTAATTTAAAGTAGATCCGTCCAACATCATATACTTGGAGGTGAAGGAAATGAGTAAAAAGACAGGAAGAGGTCGCATTGCACCAAGTGTTAACCCGCAGGGACATGGAAAAGATGTGGAATTCTCCACCGAGCCTAAAAGCGATCTTGAAAACAAGGCAAAAAAGTCCAATACAAAATAAACATATTGGATAAAAATGCGGTCATGCTTTATTAAGGAAAGCCCTTCTCTTAGTCGAGAGGGGCTTAAAATTACTTACTCGTGGAAATAATTTAGTCGAATCCCTATACACTATGGAGCAAACTATAAAGTAATTATGAACTTTCACACTTGCTGCACTTGACTTCGATGCTTAAAAAGGCTATAAGGTGAACCGTATCAGGATAATAAAATGTCGTTAGTGATAACATCTTCTAACGCATTATAATTTATGGTAAACATGTTATATGAACTACAATTCCCAATTCTTTGCATGTAGATATAAAAGATGAAAGCAACCAAAGTATTTGGATAATTTCGTGTGGACAGGATCTGCCTTGTTGTAAGTTATTTAAACCTGACTCTAAATTGGATTTAGAAAGAAAATTCACCACTATATATATTTCTTTACCTGATATAGGAGAATTAATCGTCCTTTTTAAATATTCTCCGCCATTTTCCACGGAATCTCCAATCCTCTTTAAAGATATTTCTGTGTCTTTTATATTTTCATTCCATCGTATTATTTTACGATTTAAGTCAGTAGTGGACATGCTCATATTTCCTATATTTTTAAGTGCTTGAGCAAGAACTACTTGGAAATCGGAAGCAGAAAGCATAGAATTTCCATTTTTCGCATGGTAAAAGCAAATACTTTTTAAATTTTTGACAGATATAAAATCTGCAAATTCATTTCCTAAATCATCGCAAAATAAGTAATCAACATCAGTTGCTAAAGTATTTTCTATAAAGAAGAATAATGAATTTGGATCAAAATTAGTATAAGTAGGTAAATTATTACCTTTTTCTGAAGTAATATTAATTAATGATTCGTAGGGCTCTAATACCTCCAAAAATGAAGTAAGATTGCCTAATAACTTTGTATCCTTAAATAATTTTTTATTAGAATAAACATGATCAATTTCAGAGAATGTCACTATAAAATTTTGGTTTTTATTTATATATTCTACAAGATTTACTTCTTTATTAAAGTACTTTATAATAATATTTTTTAACTTTTTGGAATTTATTGTTAAAGAAGTTTTATTTTTTCTGAGCTCTAAGTTATTAACTACAGTATTTAATATACGGTATCTCGATGAATTATCATGAATTGATTGAATTTCACAAAATGTATTAAAATCACTCAGATATTTCTGTAGATTTATACTTCGTTTTGTTCCTCGAAAATCGTATGCTACGTCTTCAATTAATCCACTCTCAAAGTCTTCTAGCAACTCATTGAAAAGAAACAAAATGGAAGATGGTATTAACTCGATTAAATGTTCTTGGTTGCTTATTGGTATAGAGAAATTATCCAAATATGACTCGTTTAATTCAAAAGTTTCGACCTTATCAACTACATCAATAGCCCATTTAAAGTATTCATCAATTGGTACTTTTTTTCCGATTCTATTGATTTTGGAAGTGTTAAGAGCAAGAGATATTCTATTTTCTTTATCCTTAACTCTCAGATTATTAATTATATACTTACTTGAATAAACAGGGGAAAAAGAACTTCTTAAGTCATTTGCTTCAATATTACGCTTTCTAATTGAATTATTACTAATATCCATATTTAACATAGATAATTTTTCAAAACTAGAGGAGTCACTCAAAAACAAACGCGAAATAGTAGTATAGTCAACATCACTAATATAATCTTTTAAAATCGAACTAAGTCCACTTATATTTTTCTTATTTATTACGATCATATTTGAATATTGTAAAATTAATAAATATGCATATTTAATTTCTTCTTCTGAGCCGTCTTCATCTAAAAAGTTTGGTTTTCCTTTAAATTTATATATACATAGTGAATAGTTAAAACTTTTATCACCAATAGAGTAAGATTCATTTATTATTCTAGCTGTATAGGGTCCAGATTTTTTTCTAGAAATATTAATAAATAAACTATCTATAAACCTATCTGATAGTGAATTACTCAAGTGATAATAATATGCGGTTTCTCCTAGCGATAATCTATCAATCATTATCTTTATCTCCTAAACAACATATAATAATACTATTTTACCATTCATAATTAATGTAAAAAGCACGAAGTGGACAGTTTAAGCCTTATTCGATTCAGAGTTATTAAAAAACTTATAGGATCTCGAAGAATAAAATAATAACATCATACATCATTTTGCAAATAATGTAAAATAAGAGTATAATAACCATAGAGGTTATTAATGAATGTTGAAGTGGAATAGGGATGAGTAAATGAATAAAATAAACAATATATCTTTTGTTAAACCTAGAGACTTAAGCGGTCCTAGATCGTCCAATAGATTTGATTATCAAAAAGACTGGGCAATCTTGAAGATGATGGAAATGTATGAATTGAATGATGATTTCTTGCTAGTTATGGACTATTACGATGATGTCGTTATTTATGATTCAGCCGTTGACCCTGAACAAGTTTCTTTCTTTCAAATAAAGACTAGTTCAAAGAATTGGACTTTAAAATCACTAACAAAAAGAAACCAAGGTGCTGAGGGTCCCTCATTGTCCATACTAGGAAAAATGTATGAATGTAAAATGCAATTTCCACAGCATACTTTGTCATTAAATTTCATCTCAAATTACACTTATAATCTTAAATTATCTAGTGGTGATAAAAGTATAGCTAAAAGAAAAATATGTATGTCAGAATTAGAAGAAAATACAATTTCTGAAATCATTAAAAGTCTAATAGAAGAACATGAGTTGACAGAAAACCCAGACTTAGTAGAATTGACTTTTTTTGAAGTATCGGAGTTACTCATAGACAAAAGAGAAACCTATTTAAAAGGAAAATTGTCAGAATTTATTGAACGACAAAATCCGGATTCGAAGTACAAAATTAGTGTTATTTATGATTCTTTATTTAGTGAAGTTAAAGTCAAAAATAACTACGAAGAAGACATTTCTACTTTTGAGGAGTTAGCGAAACATAAAGGCATTAGTAAAGAACAGTTTAAAGAACACATCAAAATATTCTCAAAAGACGATGAGGAAGAGGAAATATGGAATTTTGTCAGTAACAGTTTAGCTCAAGAGGGTCTGCCTTTCTCAGACAGATTGAGAATGAATCAGTCATGGAATGAATATAGGATCGATAAGATGAATTATGCAAACTTAAAATTACAGAGAACGATTAATGACATTACAGAAATTATAAATGGTTATAAACATAAGCAGGTAAATAGAATTCAAAATGATTTATTAGAACCTGCATTTAATGAGTATATATCTAAGTACCCTTCCCCTTTATATGGGGAGTTTTACTTAAAAGTCATTATCCTAATGGAGTACAGTAAATGAATGGTAATTTTAGAAGGCTAATAAGGAATTTGAGGATAGGTAACTATGAAAAAATTAATAATAAAGGAAATAAAACTAATTTCATTTCAAGAAGAGAAAGCAAAGAAGATAATATTTCATCCAAACATAACAGTGATAAAGGGCGATAATCATACAGGGAAATCGTCTTTGATTAAAAGTATTTATTGGACATTCGGGGCGGACCCTAAAGATATCCATCCTAAATGGAAAAATGCAAATGTGATATCACTTGTGAAGTTCTCGATAGAAAATAAAATATATTCTATTCTACGTAGAGAGCGATTTTTTGCAATTTTTAATGAAGAAATGAATGTAATAAAAACATTCGATGGTATTACAAACGGGATCGGTCCATTTTTAGCAGAGATGTTCAATTATAAGCTAGTACTAAATAATAAAAAAGGTGAAGCACAAGTTCCACCGCCAGCCTTTTTTTTACTACCTTTTTATATTGACCAAGATGCTAGTTGGTATAAAAATTGGGATTCTTTTGACAGACTTTCACAATTTAGTAATTGGAGAAATGATGTAGTCAATTATCACACTGGGATTAGACCAAATGAATATTACGAAAAGAACGCAGCAATCAGGAGTCATAAAAAAGAAATATCGAAATTAGAGTACGAGCGAGAAATTTCTAGTAATTTTATTGCAAAGATAAGTAATCAAATTAAAGAGGATGTTGTTTCAATTGATACGGCTCAGTTTAAAAAAGAGATTGATGAACTTCTAGTAAATTATGATTTGTTAAACAAAAAAGGAGCACATTTAAAACAACAAATTCTGGATTTAGAAAATCACAAAATTCATATTGAACAGCAAGTGAAGGTTGTACGAAATACAATTAAAGAGTTAAAGGATGATTTTGAATTTGCAATGGAGCAAACTGATTTAGTAGAATGTCCTACATGTGGGAATGTTTATGAAAACTCTTTTGTAGAACGTTTTGCTATAGCAAAAGATGAAGATACGTGTAGGGACCTTTTAATAGAATTAGATAAAGAACTAAAAAAGGTTGAAATAGAAATTGGTAATGAATACAGTCTCTATGATGAAAACGATCTTGAACAAGCAAATATAAAAGAGATACTTTCTAGAAAACAAGGAGCAGTAAAACTCAAAGATATTATACTTAATGAGGGTAAAAGAGAAATGAATTCTCTAATGGAAAATGAAATAGCACAGCTTAATAATAGTATTTACCTTAATGAACAAGAAATTGATAATATAAAACAAGAGTTAAAAGAATATGAAGATAAAAAGCGGCAAAAAGAAATAAAATCTATGTATTATAATTTAATGCAAAGTAGTCTAGTACAACTTGATGTATTAACTATGAGTGAAAAATCATACAAAAAAATCACTTCGAAAATAGAGGAAACTGGAAGTGGAAAACCTAGAGCGCTACTTGCATATTATTACAGTATTTTAGAAGTAATGAAGCAATATTCTACATCTATATTTTGCCCAATAATTATTGACTCTCCTAATCAACAGGACCAAGAAAAAGCAAATATAGATAAAATGCTTAATTTTATTATTAGCAATAAACCACTTGGCTCACAGCTTATTTTAGGTCTTGTAGAAATGGATGATTTGGAATTCGAGGGAGAAACAATTGTTTTGAGTGAAAAACATAGTTTACTTCAGAAAGATGATTATCCAAACATATTCTTGGAGGTTAAATCTTTACTAGAAAAGTGCAGTTAAACTATTCAATATTTAGATCATTAGATTTTAATTGGCACTTTTGTCTAAAAGCACTAAAAAACAATACGGTTCACCGTATTGTTTTTTTAGTGGTAAAGCAGAGAGCGGAATGGGAGGTTTGCAGAATATTTAGAAAAGTTTAAAGGAGATTAGAATTTAATCTCCTTTAACATCTACCATTTTTTCTACAATTAGTTTGAAATCATTCACTTATCTCGAAATGGCCAATCCGAAAAGGATAACCCCAACTCTTCTCATTTTTAATGAAAGCGAGGTGTGAGATTAATGGATGAATCGAAGTTTCTGTACAACTAATGAAAACTATATTTCTTCGGAAAGGCATGAAATCATTTCCCATATCAAACTGAAAAACAACATCATCGATTACTTTTCTAAAGCAGTAAATTTTTGATGCGGAGTACTTTCCTTAAAACTTAACTTTGAAGAGTAATAAATAATCCAATCACCAGTATTCATCTTTTTTAAAGGAGCTCCTTTACTATGACAAAGTTGGGCTACCTTGAATTGTTTTGCACGAGTCAGCACCCGCAATTATCGTATTATCTTGGGTTGATTTTGAAACAGGAAATTTCATTTCCTGCCACGCCGCAATATCCCCGGTCAATTCTTTAACGTTATAACCTCGTTCCAATAAAACCTGTGCTATTTCGGCAGAAGTATTGCACCACATACCAGCAATTAACAATGATTTCCTTATCTTTTGGAATTTCATTTACACGATATGATAATGTCAGTTCAGGTATAACAGGTTAAATATTTGTCGATGAATCATACGTTTTTGAAGCAGCGGAATGTGAAAGAATGAAAGGGTGGGGTTACCGTTAAAAAAATACCAAATACATATACCGCTGTGCTAATATGAAAGACTGAGCTTTAAAAAATGAGAGGAGTTACAAATGAAAATAAATCGATTAATAGCGAACAATATAAGCCATTTAGATTTATCACTGCCAGACGACCAATCATTAGGAATTGCTGGTTTATCAGGTTCCGGGAAGACGACTTTTTGTCAAACCATTGGCGAAGAATCCAAGAAGCGTCTCGTTTCCTTATTGCCGAAGTCTGAATATCAGTATTTATTCCCTAATATTATGGAAACCAACTTCAGTGCCATCAAGATGGAGGAAATGCCTCTTGTCCTTTTTCTCGGCAAATCATCCATTTCAGCTAATCCCCGTTCGACCATTGGCACACATACTGGTGTGTTTAAAGAAATACGTGTTTGTCTTGCAGAAAAATTCAATCTTTCTCCGGAAGTTTTTTCATTTAATAATGCCTTAGGCTGGTGCCCCACTTGTAAAGGACGCGGTACGACGAAAAACGTCGAATGTCCAAAGTGTGAGGGGAAGCGCTACAATGAAGAAGTCGAGCAATATACCATTGAATTATTAGACCGCCCGCATACTATATCCGATATCAACAACTTAAGCATCGAAACGATCCTTTCACTCGCAGAGACCTTACATATAAGTGAAGCCAAACAGCATATTCTCCAAAATATTATCAATATGAATATTGGTTATTTAGGCTTGAACCGTATTATGGGGACAGTGTCGGGAGGGGAATTGACCCGGCTTTATTTGGCCGAATTCATGGCAACAAGTGAAAATACCGTGATCATCATCGATGAAATCTCCGTCGGTCTTGATCATCAAACCCTTTTGAAAATTTTGGAGCAGATTAAGCAATTAGGTTATAAAAATCAAATTTGGCTCATTGATCACTCCGACACGGTGCTGGATAGCACGGATGACCAATTGTTCTTTGGACCCGGCAGCGGAAAATATGGCGGGAAAATCGTTGAGGAATCACCGCGGCCCAAACCAATCAGCTGGAAGCGTAATGAAGCAGCGCCAACGGAATACTATCAATTTCAGGATCTCTACTGCCGTAATATTCAAATGGAAGAAATCCGGATTCCCAAGAATAGACTCGTTACCTTTACGGGTGAGTCCGGCTGCGGTAAATCTACACTAGTCAATGAATGCATCTCCAAAGATTTTCAGAAGCGGTATCCAAAGGATAAGCTGGTCATGGTCGGGCAGGACCGAAATAAATCGATCACCAGCCGGTCGACCGTTGCGACGTTTCTTGATATTAAAAAGAAGCTAACCAAATACAGTGATGAAATTGATGATATTTTTCAGCGTTCGATCGAAGATATCATCGAAGAACTCCCAAAAGAAGACATCGCACATAAACGTTTGAGCTTATTGATCAAACTTGGGCTTGGTTATTTAACGTTAGAAAGAAAAACACAAACACTATCGACGGGTGAATTTCAATGTGTCCACTTAGTTTCCGAGCTGTTTGCGAAGACAAGGAACCCGCACACGCTGTTCATTTTTGACGAGCCTTCAAAAGGGTTATCGCAAAATATTTTAAACCAATTCATTGACAGTGTCAGGGTCATTCTGGAGGATGAATCCGTCTCCATCATCATGATTGAACATAATGCCTATATGCTGGAAAGCTCGGATTATATCGTGGATTTTGGCAAAAGACAGCTAACACCTGTCCAGCATCTTGACGTTGTCAGTCATGATGATTATTACAGTCACAAAAACAGTGACGAGCGGGTGGAGCCATTGCATATCTCTTCGACGCTCCGGTCAAAAACTGGTATCGATTATTTACAGGAAAATCATCTGGACTATTTCAAAAACGCAGAGAACGTTTATAAGGGCGGCATTTTAAAAAGCCTATCACCAATCGCTCGCGTGATTTATGGGGAGTACGAGTCCGATACGATTGCCCCTGTGATCGCCATTGATCTTGAACGGCACTTGTACAGTCAATATACGTTTCTTTATGAATTGGGCGGAATGATCAACCATATAGTGGCTGCACATCCGACCAATAAGGATACAAGAAGCTTCGATTTCTATTCAGCAGAAAATCATTGTCCAAGCTGTTCGGGACGCCGGTTCATTGAAAAATTCGATTTCGATGTAGTCATACAAGACAAAAACGTGCCATTCTGGGATGGTTTATTACATCCGGACGTGATGGAAGTATTAAAATATTATCAGCATTCCAAACTGCAATTCCTGTTTGATGAGATCAAGAATGAACTCGGTCACGACATTAGTAAAAGCTATAATGAGATGACGGATGCCGAAAAGCATACCTTCTTATATGGGTATTGGGAAAAGTCCTTTTACGATAAAGCAGGCAAGGCATCGCGAATTTGGGAAGGGTTCAATTTCATCATTGGGCGTTATATCTTCGTATCGAAATCAATCATTAAAGAGCAGATGAAAGAAACAAAAGAGATGATCGACTGTCCAGTCTGTCAAGGAACGGTTCTCAAACATCATAAAAAGCTGATGTTTGGTGATACGGACATTCGCGAGATCATCCAACAGCCAATTGATCAAGTCGTCAAAATTGTAGGAAAGCTGCCGGAACTGGAAAAACTAAAAGCGATTGTGGGCGGCGATATCGCACTCACTGATGATGTCTCATTCCTTCCACGTGAAACAAAAGCGGCGTTGAAAATGCTCGAACTCGAACTAGCAAGCTTTGTCGGCTATGAAGTGGTTTTACAAAATACCCAACCATTCTGGGACAGCATTAAAGGCAATATCGAAGCAATCAGCAGCAAAAATCAGATTACCATCTGTGACTTTGCCAATATTAACGAAACAAGAGAAACCATTATTGATAAATATTTCACCAATGGCAAATACAAAAAACTAACCTATGTCTATGAAGCATTCGGCTACAAAAAAATCGTTACCCAAATCAATAAAATTAAAGCAAGTCATAAATGCCCATTCTGTAATGGCAAGAAAGTCATTTCAGAAGACAACATCCATGACGGTGTGTATAAATTAACGATCCCTTGTGTGAGCTGTCATGCCAGTGGCATCGATGATGAAGGGCGTAAAGAAATCGTCGAAAGCATCGACGTCCAGACCTGGCTGACAGGGAAAGTGAAGGATGTCGTGGCCGAAAGTGAACGTACCGAGGCCGTTGCCGATATCCCCATTTTCGCCCGGATACGTGAATTGAACAAACGAGACATGATGGCGGTTTATCAATGCCTAGACGAGAAAAAATAAATGTAACAGCACTCTATGGAAAATCAAGTTTGTCTACAGTTTTATAAAGGTTTGTACAATTTGACCGTTGATTGGAACGTAGGGCACTCGCTTTCCGCGGGCGGTCCGGGAGCCTCCTCGGCGCCTTTGCGCCTGCGGGGTCTCCCTTGGACACGTTTCTCCAACAGGAGTCTCGCACCTTCCGTTCCAATCAATTTTGGTTTTAATAAAAACCATTTTTGTCTACAAACTAAAAGTCCGCCGTAAATGGCGGACTTTGTTTATTATTTTGCAGAATGATCTTCTTGATAAACGGGAAGTGTTATTGAAATCGTTGTTCCCTTATTCAAAGCGCTAGTTAAATGAAGTGTACCATTCATCGTTTGGATGGTCTTGACAGCCACCATAGATCCCAACCCAGTCCCTTTTTCTTTGGAACTGTAATAAGGCTCACCAAAACGATTTATTTGTTCCTTGTTCATTCCGACTCCATTGTCACTGATTTCGATAATGATATCGAAATTATTTACATAAGAAACAATATTAAGTTCCCCGCCGTTTGGCATTGCCTCTATACCATTCTTGATGAGGTTTAGGAAGCATTGCTTGAAATGTTGAATATTCCCCCGGGTGATGCATGGAGCCAACTGATTAGATATAGTAACTAAATTCATGTTAGCCAATGGTTTGATCATTTCAATTACATATCCTATTTCACGGTTAATTAAAATATTTTCCACTTTCTCAAGTGCAGGTTTTGCAAATGCTAAGTATTCACTGATAATGGATTCTGCACTATTAAGCTCTCTAACTACATGTTGTATATATTGTTCTCTTACTTCCTGAGTCAGATCAGGAGCCTTTAGCAGTTGGACAAATCCTTTCACAACCGTTAAAGGATTTCTAACTTCATGTGAAATGCTGGCTGCAAGCTGACTGACTACCTCCATTTTTTCAAGCCTTACCATTTGTGTCCGGATTATAATGGCATCTTTTAAAATTTCTATGATATATAAAGCCAAAACGATAATGAAAGGAGGGAGGATAATAAAGTAAAATACATACGCCTCCGTTATTCGAAAATAATCAGACATAACGATTGAAATGAAGCTCGTTAGTATTCCAAGAAACAAAATTAATAGTATCGAGCTATTAAGCTTATTTTTTCGATTGAAATTTTTGAATTTGGAAGAAAATAAAGCCGTTATAATAAAGATTACGATATATACAGTTAACGTAAGTAAATTGAAACCATAAAAAGCAAACCTAAAAGTTAATATGATGACTAACAGGGCAGCCCCTACAGGCCAACCACCATAAAGGGTCCCTATTATAAAAGGGATTTGCCTGAGATCATGGACACAATATTCATCGATATAAATAGGAAACTTCATACATAAAATAATAGGAATGCTCATGCATGCAGTAATAAGGGTCTTGCCATACTGACTTAACCTTTTGCCATGATCTAATAAAATGTAATAAATCAAAATGCTTACTAAGATATAAAAAAGATTATCTAATATGTTTTGATTAATATAAATAAAATTCATAGGATTCTCCTGAAAAAGTAACCGTTTGGTTTATTATACAAGAATAACACCAAAAAAGAGAATCTTAATAAGTAATTTATTTACAGAACGACTTTAAATTTAAAAAAAGAGTTGGTTAATGTATCTATTTAATTAGAATTATTTAACGATTCATCCGTTCGAATTTGGTTATTACATAATAAAGGAAATATAATAGAGGCAGAGGTGATTTTTATTGAAAAAATGGACAAAAGAAATAGAAATAAATGCTCCGATTGAACAGGTATGGAAGTTTCTTGATGGTTCTGTAGAAAATTTGCAAAAAATTATGCCTCAAGTAGTTGAACAAAAGCCGGTTAAAATAACGGAAGAAGTGGTTGGAAGCGTATATCGCCAAAAATATCGAGAAGGAAAACGAACAGAAGAGTATGATATAGAAACATTGGAATATATGAATGAAACTAATGAGAAAAAGCTAAAAGTAGGCTTCATACTTGCTAAAATGTTTGAAATTACAGCTTTTTATGAACTAAATAAAATCAATGACAATAGAACTTCCTTTACATATACAGTCACCAGTCGCCCGTTAAAGTGGTTTTTGAAATTACTTTTAGTATTTGCCACCGATAAAGTGGTCGTTGAATTTTTAGACCGCGTCAAAAAGGTAGCTGAAGCAGAAACAAGTGTATTAGAATGAATTAGGTCAATCTTCTATAGGGGGAATACAACTTGTCCATATTGGAGGGTGTGCTTTATCGTTTCATTCCACTGCAGGCACTCGCTTTCCGCGGGCGGCCCGCCCTCGGCGCTTTGCGCCTGCGGGGTCTCCCTTGGACGCGTATTCCCGCAGGAGTCTCGCACACCTGCTCCAATCAACTCTGCGTGAAAACTAAGCCGACACGGCAACACAAATTAAAAAGAATCCATCTTTTTTCAAGGTGGATTCAAACTGAAATACAAGCCACATGGCACTATATGATGCCAATAAAAAAAGCGACCGTGATAAAGGCTTGATCGCTTGTGAAAGATATGGATTATTCAAAAGGCCCTTCCGAAAGAAGGGTCTCTTTATTTAAAGATGAAATGTTACTGCAAGCTTGCACGTCGCTTGTTTCGGGCTGTTATTACATTCAGCGTTAGAAAAATGTATGGGCTTCTCTATACCTCAATCTCCATCCCGATGTTCCGTTCTTTCGATTGGCTGTAAACACCTTTTGCCACAGCGAGGTCAAAGTAAGCGGCACCGACTGATTTAAAGAAGGTAATTTCCTCTTCATTTTCCCTGCCTGTTTTGGTCCGCATGACAAGTTCATAAAGCTCCCCGTGTATATCATTAAACGACCAATTTCCCTGATTGGCTGCAGAAATGAGTTCTCCTGCTTCAGCCTTCACGCCCGCCAAATCGTCGACGATAATTTTAGCAGCGCGTGAAACCGTGGTATTATCCACTTCTTTCATATCCGGTAAGTAAGACCCGACCCCGTTAATGTGTGTGCCCGGCTTTACATCCTGCCCATTAAATACTGGCTCGTTCGAGCGGGTTGCACAGCAAATGATATCTGCTTGACGAACAGCTGCTGAAACATCTTCGCAAACTTCAAAAGGAACGGTTACTCCGAATGCCTGTAGCTTTTCAGCGAATTTCTGCGCTTTCTCTTGTGTGCGATTTACTAATAAAATACGCTCAATGTCCCTTACGGCCAACACCCCGATTGCTTGTTCAAATCCCATAGCCCCTGTTCCGATGATCGTGAGAACCCGGGCGTCTTTACGAGCAAGAAAGTCTGTGGCAATGCCGCTCAATGCCCCCGTTCTGAGACGTGTTAAATAGGAGGCATTCAACAATGCTAGGTGTTCGCCATTTTCTGCATCTGACAGCAAGATGACCCCTTGTGTTGTGGCCATCCCCCTTGAAGGATTCTTTGGAAAAATGTTAACGACTTTGACTGCCGAAACCTCTTCAGATAAATCAGCGCTTGGCATGTAAAGGGCCGATGCCTCGTGTTGAGGGAAAGCAAGCACTGTGCGATGAGGGTTATCTATTTGTTGAGCACCATGTGCACGCAATACGGCCTTTATATCTGCTATTGCGTCTTTCATTCCATATGATTGTTGAATTTCCTTCTCACTTATTACCAACATTCAATTGTCCTCCTTGAAGTAAAAGATCCTTGGATTACATGGCACTAGTATTATGTGTTTCGTCTAATTTCTGATTGCTGCGATCCTTAACTGCCCAAATCGCTGCTAGTGACAGGACAGATGCAAAAATAATATAAAGGGCGACAGGAACATAGGAGTTATTAAACCTATCAAGTAAAGCCGTTGCAACTAACGGCGCTGTTCCTCCTGCCAGAGCTGCTCCGATTTGATAGCCAAGCGTGATGCCGGTATAACGGATCTTTGCATCGAAAATTTCCGAGAACATCGTTCCAAGAACTGCTGTGATGGGAGCCCAAATAACCCCCAAACCTATCACTGTTGCAACGATCAATAGCAGTACCGATTTTTGCTGCAGCAACCAGAAATATGGGAATGCAAACAGTGCCATCCCAATCGTTCCCCCTATAAACAGCTTTTTGCGGCCAATCTTATCAGATAAATTCCCCATGATTGGTATTAAAATCGTCGTTATAATTGTCGCAATCATGACTGCAGTTAATGTAGCTGTCCGGGAAAAACCGAGATTTGCAGTAGCATATGATACGACAAACGTGCTGAAAATATAAAATGGAGCTGTTTCTACCACTTTGGCTCCGACGGCGATAAGCACTTCACGCCAATAATTCTTAAGAGTTTCCACAATCGGCAGCTTTGGAACTTCTCCCGATTCCTTCACTTTTTTGAAAGACGGTGTTTCATCAATTCCTTTACGAATCCATAGGCCAAAAAATACTAGCAGAGCACTAAAAATGAATGGTATACGCCATCCCCAAGTCATGAATGCGTTTTCAGGAAGCAGTGTCATAATGGATAGGGCAACGGTTCCAAGCAGCATTCCTATCGTAACACCCATTTGAGGAATGGCTCCGAACAAGCCCCGTTTCTCAGCGGGAGCATATTCAACGGCCAATAAAAGCGCGCCTCCCCATTCACCGCCAATTCCCAGACCTTGTACTAAGCGCAGCGTGATTAATAAAATCGGCGCCCAAATCCCAACGGCTTGATACGTAGGAAGAAGCCCCATCCCAAATGTTGCGACACCCATTAAACTAAGTGTTAAAACAAGGGTTTTCTTTCTCCCGATACGATCGCCAATATGGCTGAAAATCACTCCGCCAAAGGGGCGGATGAAGAATGCTAACGCAAAGGATGCATAAGAAAGCAACAGCCCTATTGTCGGATCCTCATTCACGAAGAATAGCTGGTTAAACACGAGAGCTGAAACGGTCCCATATAAAAAATAGTCAAACCACTCAATTGAACTTCCGACTAAACTCGCAATTAAAATTCGCCGCATTTGTTTCTTCTCCATCTTGAGTCACTCCATTAAAATTGAAGTGTCACTTCAATTTATTATTTCCTTTATTGTAAATAATTTATAATTTTCTGTCAATTATTTTATTAATGACGGAACATTCATCAAAATTTGTACTGTATAATGAAGCTAGATACTATGTAAAAAAAGGGGGCATCTCTATGCCTTTTGATTCAATCGGGGAAAAAATGAAATCATTGAGGAAAGAGCGAAAACTAACATTAAAGAGCCTTGCTGAACAAACAGGCGTTTCGATCAGCTTTTTATCACAAGTAGAACGGGGTAAATCAAGCGTCACATTAGAGTCATTAAAAAAAATCGCTGATACATTGGATGTCAGCCCAAGTTTCTTTTTTTCAGAGGACAGTTCCCAAGAAAATTCAGATTATAATCATGAACAATTTCACTATCAGAATTTATCCAGCGGCATTCGTGATGCTGTTTTTTCGCCTATTCTTGTCACCTTAAAGCCAGGTGAAAATAAAGGAAGCGCCTTTTCTCATAGCGGACATGAATTCTTATTCATTATCGAAGGGAAGTTAACAGTGGAAATAGAGGGAGAAAGAATGGAACTCCATGAACAGCAGTCTTTCATGTTCGATGCTCGAAAAGCCCATTACTGGTTTAACTTCTCGGATCATATTGTCCGGTTTTTGGTGGTGTCGTCGAAATAACGTCACGGTGCTGTGGAATAAAAGTATATCCAGTTTACGAACATATGTCTTACAAAAGGATAGATGTAAACAGGGATTCCTCACTGTTCATCTATCCTTTCTACCTGTTAATTTGTGTCTTTGCATTAGGTCCTCATTAGTTGATAGAATGAGTTGTGTTTCTTTGATGAAACTATTAATGAGGAGCGCTATACATACCTTTCAACAAATAGAAAGTGGGATTTTATGATTAACCTGGATCAAGTGAGTAAAAATTTTTCACAATTTCAGGCTATTAAGTCTGTTACTTTAACAATACCTAAAGGTGAAATTCATGGAATAATCGGAGCAAGCGGAGCAGGGAAATCAACGTTGCTGCGGCTAATGAATTTGTTGGAGACCCCAGATGCCGGCGAAGTGGAGGTAAACGGCCAAAGGTTGACAACATTGAACAATAAAGCACTTCGAGGGGCACGGAAGTCGATTGGCATGATCTTTCAGCATTTTAATCTTGTGGCAAATAAAACGGTTTATGATAATGTGGCAGCCTCTTTAGAGCTGGCAAATTATCCAAAGAAGGAACGTCGGAGCCGTGTTGTAGAATGTCTCCAATTTGTCGGATTGGAGGGTGAGATGGAGAGATATCCTGCACAATTAAGCGGGGGACAAAAGCAGCGTGTTGCCATTGCAAGGGCGTTGGCAAATAACCCGCAAGTGTTGTTATGTGATGAACCGACCTCTTCCCTTGATCCAAATACAACGGCTGAAATATTAGATGTGCTAAAGAACATAAACCAACGCTTCGGTGTGACGATCGTCATCGTTAGTCATGAGCTGGATGTCATTAAAAGTATATGCAATCGTGTATCGATCATGGCAGAGGGAGAGATTTATGACACGGTCATAATCGAACCAACCGGGATTCAAAAAAAGGATAATCGTCCAGAATACTTTATCGAACAATTAGCAGAGAATGGTGGGCTGGGCCATGCCTGAGATTTTAGTTCAATATGAGGCAGAAATTTGGCAGTCAATTGGAGAAACCATTACGATGGTTGGTGTGTCCATTTTAGCTGCGATTTTGATTGGATTGCCTGTCGGGACCTTGCTATTTCTTTCTAGGAAGGGTCATTTGCTTGAAAATCCGTGGGTTTTCTCGATATTAAATTTACTTGTGAATATTATCCGTTCATTCCCATTTTTATTATTGGTTGTTTTTTTAATCCCGTTTACAAGACTCATAATCGGTACAGCCATTGGTACAGCAGCTGCTTGCGTTCCATTAGCCATCATCGCCATTGCCCATTATTCGCGATTGGTCGAGCAATCTTTATTGGACGTGCCAAAGGGTGTGATCGAGGCAGCCATTTCCATGGGGGCTTCCGTTAAGGATGTCATATTTAAATTTCTTTACGTGGAGGCTCGTTCAGGGCTAGTCCTCGGACTCACAACATCGATTATCAGTTTTATTTCCTATTCAACGATCATGGGAGTGGTCGGAGGCGGCGGTATCGGCGACTTTGCCATCAGGTATGGCTACCAGCAGTTTAAAACAGAGCTAATGATTTATATGATTATCATTATGATTATTCTAGTACAGCTTATCCAATTTATTGGAACTGCAATAGCCAGAATGATTGATAAAAGATAAATAATGGAGGGAAACATCATGAAAAAAATACTCTTTCTCATGGCAGCAATTATGTTGTTTTTAGTAGGATGTGGAAAGACGAATGAAGTAAAAGAGAAAGAAAATGCGCAGAATCAGGAGAAGAAAGAGGTAACATTGAAAGTGGCCTCACTCATTCCCCCAATGACGGAAATCCTTGAGCTTGTTAAACCAAAGCTGGCAGAGGAGGGCATTAACCTGGAAATGGTCGTATTAAGTGATAATGTGCAGCCTAACGCCGCACTAGCGGCAAAAGAAGTGGATGTGAACTTCTTCCAACACGTGCCATATATGGAGGAATTCAATCGAAACAAAAATGCCGAGCTAGTACCAGTGAAACCCATTTATTTTGCCAATTATGGTGTGTATTCCAAAGAATACGATTCAATGGATAAATTGCCAGAGGGTGCC
Source organism: Peribacillus sp. FW305-BF15 (assembly GCF_058783805.1). Lineage (NCBI taxonomy): Bacteria > Bacillati > Bacillota > Bacilli > Caryophanales > Bacillaceae > Peribacillus > Peribacillus sp. FW305-BF15. The sequence continues at coordinate 24,803 of NZ_JBYSYV010000002.1, forward strand.
GTTATTGCCATTGCAAATGATGTGTCGAATATCGATCGCTCGTTGGCCTTGCTGGCACAGCATAAAGTTATCACTTTAAAGGAAAAAAAGGGTCCATACTATACAATGTCTGATATCACTGAGAACTCTAAAAACTATAAGTTTAAAGAAGTCGATTTATTAATGCTAGCGAGAACGTATGATGAAGCAGATGCGATCGTGATAACACCTGCTTACGCTGCACCGCTTGGTTTGACACCAAAAAATGACGCCCTTCTCACAGAAGGTGTTGAAAATGACTTTGCGATTACATTAGTGGCACGCAAGGATAACGTGGACTCCGAGCCAGTCCAAAAGTTGGCCAAGGCCATGACAAGCCCGGAGGTACGCAAATTTTTAGAAGAGAAATATAGTGAAACGGCCATACCGGCATTTTAATTTTGATACAAAGAAAGGGCTATTCCTTCAACAGGAATAGCCCTTCTTTATGCTAATAAATCCGTTTAGTAAAAAGTCCCTTCATTTCTTGAATAAATATAGAAACTCTTCTAAAATATATTTAGTCCATAATTTTACAGTGAATAAAAATATTACATAGAAATGAATAAGAAAAGAAGTTGAAAGGACTTTCCATTATGTCGATGATCTACGAATCTCAAACACTAGTTTCTGCCATGCAAACGCGTGTCGGACAATATAAGGATCTAAAGGAACAGCTCACGGAATTAAAAAAAGGATTTGAGAGTATCGTTAATTTGGATGATGAGCTGCAGGGGCAAGGCGCAGAGGCCATTAAAGGGTTTTACAAAGCACAGATCGATGTCGTGGATTCTTGGCTGCGCCTGATCAATCGGCATATTGCCTTTTTAAGCGGAATTCAAGGAGATACAATCGAAGCGAACCTTAGTGAAACCATAGTTACGGTTCCTTTTTTAGAGGAAGAGCTGACAAATGCCACTCGGAATTCCAAGGAAATGGTCACAGCCCAGAAACATGATCTGAAAAAAATATTGGCTGGAATTGATGATATCATTCAGTTAGAGCCTTTTTCCGATGATACGTTCTTTGAAAATATCGAGAAGGCTGAAACAAAACGGACCGAAACGATAAACAAAGTAAACGAAATCGATCATAAGTGGACGACTGAATATGCCAAATCCGAAGCGGACCAAGCGGCAGTGACGGCACTCATGGAGCAATTGAAAGTATCCAGTACAAGGGGAGGAGTAGTATCCCCGCTCTATTTTAATGCAACAGCCTATAAAAATAGTGAAGCCTATAAAAACCTGGAAGTAAGGAAGAAAGAAACCGCGCAATATCTCAAGGTTAAGAAAGAGGAAGCGGAGAATCGCCGGATCAAAGACTTGAAGGCACAACTCGATCATGTAACAGATCCAGATGAGTTCCTCAAAATCGCCAAGCAGATCGGGTATGCAAACTTAGCGCCCACCCAGCAGCGATATGTCATGCAGCTAGAAGCATCCAAGCAAACCGCAGACATAGCAAAAGGAATCGGCGTAGGCCTGTATGATGTCGGGAAAGACTTCGTGACAGGAGTTTGGGACTTTGTCACAGATCCCGGGGAAACGGTTGAAGGCGTAGCAAATTCAATCATGCACCCGATAAAAACCTATAAATATATATCCAAATCCATCTCCGACTCATATGAACGGGATATGGTAAATGGCGATGCCTATTCGCGAGCTCACTGGGTATCCTATGCCCTCGGAACAGTCGTCACATCAGTAGTAGGAACAAAAGGCGCAGGTGCTGTAGCGAAAACTGGGGCAGCCACTACAAAAGCGGCTGCCGTCAAAGGCGTTACGAAAGCAAAAGAACTGGCCACTATCCCTAACCTATTGCCATACAATCCTAAAAACCAACTGTCGTTGGCAGGTGGAGTACCTTATAATGTGGTTAATGGTGTTGGGTTGAAGGATCAGTTAATTTCTATGGCGAAAGTGGAGTCTCAAGTCAATGGAGATGGTGGGAAAAAGTTTACTTTAGATACTATGAGGCATGTTTATCATGGAGAGATTAATCGACGTGGAAAAGCTGTTGGTTATCATCACGAGAGTATGATGGGTGGTAAGATAGTTCCAGGTACAGAAACAAGGCCTGATAGAAATGGAGTATATAGAGCAACGATCGAAATTAATGGAGTTAGAAAAAATGTAGATTCAAGTTTTTTTCCAAAAGAATGGGATCGTGTTCAGGTATTAAAATCTATTGAAGAGGCTTTTAATAATAAAAGGCAAATAGGTAGAAATAAATATTCAACTTTAACTTCTTCAGGAATTACAATTGAAATGTATCTAAAACCAGACGGTTCAATTGCAACTGCCTATCCAATTTATGAAGGAGGTCGATTATGAAATATTCATACGAGTTTTATAGAGATCATTTAGAAATGCTTAGAATAAAATTACCAGGTGAGATAGAATTATTCGCTGATTTTATTGAAGACATTTCTACTGAGCAAAAAGCAGATGAGTATATTACAAAGGTTGAAAATGTTTTAAATGGTTTATATCCGGATTTTGAGATTCAACTCAACGCCACAAGTGTGTTAATAAAAAAAGATATGACATTCTTGGAACATCTTTTTACATATGAAGAGCCTTATGAAAATGAAATGGAGACAGAACAATTTAAAGAACTCATGCTAATTTGGAAAAATAAAATTCCAGAAAGATTCAAGAAAAGTGAGAATTGAATCTATGTTTTTAATTTAATTATTTGTCTAAATTTAGAAAAAAATAAATAATCACTAACTGACCACATAAAAGATTTTTTAATAACGAAAAAACTTAAAAGTACTTCTAGGTTATGTGAAGCCTTATTAAATAAGCATTATGTGTTTTAGTGAATAAGATCGAAGAATCTTTCGCATACAAGTTCACCTATAGGAACGCGAATATTATATATCAATGTGTTAATCTTTCAAACCCTTGGTACCATTGGTGTCAGGGGGTATTTAGGGTTTTCTTACATAAAATTAAATGAAGTCATCAATGCCCGATAAATTAACTGGGGAATTTTATGGATTATTCCCTTAGTGTATTTTTCATACTTGCCCGTGCGATACGAAATTCAAGATTAGTAGGTGATTTTGTTGAAATATTCAGCTTTACAGGAATTTATTAAGCAGTATGGCGAAGATGATGATTTTACAGGTGGAGTAAGTGAAGACAAAGTAAAAGAAACTGAACAAAAATTACAGGTATCATTACCGGAAAGTTACAAGTGGTTTTTAAGAAATTATGGTTACGGTGGACTTTTTGGAGTGAGGATAATTGGATATGGTTTTACGGGTCCAGCAGTAGTAGATGCTACCAAAGATCATCAAAAGTATTATGATTTATTAGGTGGACTTGTGGTTATAGAAGACATTGATGAATTTGCCTATTGCCTCGATACTAATAAAATGAAGGATGGAGAATGCCCAGTTATTATGTGGGATAATCAGGAAGGCTATGGTCGAACGCTTGCCGATAATTTTTTAGACTATTTAATCGAACGCCTTGAATTGGCAAAAGAAGATTGGGATGAAGATGAAGAAGATTGGTAAAAGCTGAGGTTAATATTTATTAAATATGCTCTAATGTAATTGTTTAAAACCTTAATCGGTAAAATGCCTTTCAAGGTTCCTTTTTCATTTGAAAAATATGGCACGTTGTTATATTGAAGGCACTGGATAAGATTTATTTCTTATTCAGTGCTTTTTTAGTTTGTTACAGAAGCTTTTAAAATATAATACCGAATATATAAATTATTATTTTTTGTTTGGAAAAATATATTATAATTCTATAATATAGTAAAAAAGAACGAATATTGATTTGTGAATTAATGAGAGAAGTTTGAAGAGTTAGGCGAAATGGCATGAATTAGACGAATTAGAAAATCTATCTGGTTAATTGGTAGTGAATCGTATTACGACTATCCGGACAAACACGTAATAGTCATTATTAATACGCTTGAAGCGGAAATCTGAATATCCTTAACCAGAGATATCGTTTAAATTAGGTGAAAGAATAAATAAGTAAGGGAGCAAGCTATGATTCCGGTAAATATAAAACAGTTATGGCAGTTTTCAAAGATTCCAAATATTGAGGAGTCGAACTTTAATAAAGTTTTAGAGAAATTTTTTAATTTAAGGGTTCCGGGCTTAACACGTGAAAACACACAAAATGCACTAGACGGGCGCTTGCTTGATTGTGATAGACCGGTTATTTTAACTATTAATACAGGTACGATAAAAAAAGAAGACATCCCGGGTATTGACGAAGTTATTGAGCGTATTTCATGTCTAAAAGGACGCAACAGTTATACAAAAGAAGCGATTGGGCATATGCGTAATAAAATGGATCAAGATGAAGTGGGGTATATTTCTTTCGAAGATTTCAATACGCGAGGTCTAAAAGGTGCCATAAATGGTCAAAGTGAATCAAAGGAAGATACGTGGGCGATTTATGCTTACAACAAGGGGGTTCACTCAGAAGAAGAGGATGAATCAGTAGAAACGTCACGCGGTGGCTCTCACGGTGTTGGGAAAATTGCTTCCAATGCAGCATCTGATTTAAACCTTATGTACTTTGCCAATTGCGATGCAGAAGGGAACCAGCACCTTGGCGGCACAGTACAGCTGATCGAGCATACGTACCATGACCAAAGTTATCGGTCATCTGGCTATTTCACATATATTGAGGTTCTTGGTGATAAAAAAACGAAGTTCTATCCATTTGAAAATACGTTCCACAAAGTATTCGAGAAGAAAACGCGTGGTTTAAAAATCGTTATTCCTTACCTGCGTGATGAGTACAACAATGAAAAAGAAATTATTAAGAGTGTTTGCGATAGCTTCTTTATTTCGATCCTTCAACAAAAGCTAGAAGTTGTAGTTAATGACAAAAATATTACATCTAAAACGATTAAGGATTATGTAGAGAATCCAGATTATTATGTGCAAGAAATAGGAGAAATGAAGAATGAATTTACACCTTTATATGTAGGTACTTATTTAAACCAAGAGCGAAGGTCAATAACTGTAACAGATGGTATGATTGATTATCAGTTCAATCTATATTTCCGTTATGATGAAGCAATTCCTAAAGGCCGGATGGCGATTGTCCGAACGATTGGTATGAAAATAGAAGACAAGAAAATAAAAGGGAATGTGAATAAGCCATTCAATGCAGTATTAATCGGGGGCGCGGCAGAGGATGGTTACTTAAAATCATTAGAAAACGAATCACATACAGAGCTTTCCTATGAGCATATTAAAGATCCGAAGCTTCAAAAGCGTGCGAAAAAATTTATCAACAACCTATCTCGTGAAATTTCTAGCATAATCGAAGAAGCAATCAAGAAAAATAACCCAACAGATGGGTTGATGAATACAAAGGATATTTTGTATGTTGTGGAAAACCAGTTTAAACGGGATTTATCAGACTCGATTGCAACCGTTAAGATCAATAAAGGTAAGTCACTTGTGAAAATGACAACAGATGTTCCAAAAAAGAAGAAAAAATCAAAAAGTGCTACAAAACCTGGCGAAACACGAAAAAAGACAAATTACGTAAAGAGAGTCAATCGCCAACTTACTGTAGAAAATGAAAGTGATCAAGAACCAGAACGTGATAAATACATTACGCACCCAGATATCGTTGAGCGTCTAATAATCGGGAATAATGAAATGGTCCATTTTGATTTTAAAGAAAGTAAAGAAATCAATAAAGAGCACTCATGTAATATTTCATTATCAATTATTGACGGTATGGGAGTAGAGTATACGGATGAATTTAATCTTCATGAAAATTACAGCCGTGTTATTGATGGCACTACCGGTAAGGTTTGTAAAGTTGAAAACAATATCATTAAAGATGTTGCCATCACGGAAGGTGTATCCAAACTTCAATTAGAGTTAAAAAACAATTTCAATAAAGCGTTGAAATTTGTTTACTATGTAGAGGTGTAATATGATTTATAAAAAGGACGCAAACTTCCCATATCCATTATTAACAAATACATCAACAAGTTATGAAAGCAGTCAATTTACTTTAGATGTCCAATTACAGGAAAATGTAAATAATTATCGTTTTGACATACAATATGATATCTCTTCGGAGTTTATGAATCTATTACTAGAAAAAGGCAAAGCACAGCTTATTTTAGTTATTCAATCAAAGGACAATAAGTTCTATAAACTAAGACCGCATGACACGTTCATTGAAATTCCAAAGTCACGCATTTCTGTCAGCAAACGAACATCTATCCAGTTACACCTTCAATCGAAAACGGATATAAATTTTAAAGAAAATGATGATCTAAGCGGAATTTACCAATATTATAAAGATAACATTGTTGTACCAAAGCATTCAATTTTAGGATTTTCAAACATTGAGATATTTGAAGGAAGTTATGAAAAACCATTAGAATTATTCGAGAAGAAAGTAGATCCGAATTTATTAAGTGATGTCAAAATTGAACTTGGCAGTGAAACAATTATTATTCATTTTAAAAATGAACAGTTGCAGTTTAATCATTTGCCAATGAGTAATACATTAAATAATCCATATATTTATATGGGACTTCAAAAGGCGCTTCAAAGGTTTATCGAAATTAACGGAGATGACGGAGAAGTAGATCTAGAGCAACTCGAAACACCAATAGATCCATTGGACTTCAAATTGTATAATTTAATGAAGAAAAAGATGATTAATGAAATAAGAATTGATACGATTGATGAAGTCATTTATGCCATTTCGGATAGAATCATAGAGAAGTTTATTGCTGCTGTGAAGGGGCTAAGTTCAAATGGAAATTAGACTGCTTAAAAAAGGATATAAAAACAACGAACAGTTTTACAAGGATTTTTTAGACGATCAAATTAAGTATAAAGAAGATTATTTTTCGGGGGAGGTTGTCTATATAGACGAAGCGCCTGATTTCCCGATTTACTTGGCACAACGAAGCGAAAAAGATCGAAAAGAATTGTTCCTAGAAGCCTTTGATGTACTGTCGCGTACCTATTTAAAAACCGATCGTGATCTTCACTTTGAAGAGGTATTTTGGCATTCCTTACTTACTGTAACGAAGCGAGATAACTTGTTAAAGCAATACCCACAAATTGCAGATGGCATCAATCATTTTAACAATATAGTTTTAAAGGATTTTAACTGGGAAAGCTATATTTATAAATGTGTCCTTGGTGCTCAATATATTAACGATGCGGTGTCAGATAAAGCGGAGCGCATACGTTATTACGAGTTGTTAATTGATAATTTAGATATGTACAACTACATTATTAAATATGAAATTTTCCGCAATGATCGTTTCTTATTGAATATTTTAGACATTATTGACGAACTGAATGTCTCAAAAGTGATGAAGTCGAAAATTATCGGGCGTGATGATCTAGGAAAAGATGAGCGTGTTGGCCGACGCGTCATTTTCGAATTTAATAAAAGCTATCCGGTCATTATGTCACCCATAATTGAAAAGGAAGATTTAAGAGAGTTCTTCTTAACATATTTAGGCTACTATTATGACATTTCGTCGTTACAGGCAACAGTTTAAAATAAGAATTCCTAGAGAAGCCAAGTGATTTTCGATTTTCTTAGACTATTTATTAATGGAAAAAGCACTTATATGTTTTGCCAACAATTTAGGCAATGTAAAAGACTTCAAAGGATAACGAAGAAGACGAACTAATCGTAAAGGCTGCCTTGACAGCTGGCAGAGGCACGGTAGGTGTATTAGTAATAAAGCAGGACTGTAATTAATCTCTCCAGTGAAGACCTCTCCTGTAGAAATATGATCTTGTTAATGACGTAAATTTAAAAGGAACCTTTTTATTGACCAAACAGAATGGTACCATATGCAAAACGAATATGCCTGAACCAGTACTAGCAGTAAAAGATAGAACAACAATAGAGGAGATGCTAAACTACCACCTTAGGAAAGCGATGGATCAAAAACAAATACTCGAACCATCAAAAATTGATGCAATAGACGTATTCTTAGCTTCAATAGGAGCAGCAGCCATCACAGGTGAAGAAATTGGTGTTACAGGTGGTATCTAATAATTAGTTAGATCTTCCCATATACTAAATGAGTACGAAAAGATCGGAAAAGAGCATGATTTCAATTGAAATCATGCTCTTTTTTTATTAATTGATTTGAAATCTATTAACCTTTCCAATCAATGTTACGTAAATTAGAACGTCAAAAGAAATAATAAATTTTAAAAAAAGTGAATTCTAATTTAGATCGTTGCTGTTAAATTTTCGCAGCCATTTTATTTGATGGAGATACTCGCCATGTAAAAAGTGAAAGAATCTGTACCATTTGCAACAAGTAATAGTTTTACAAATAAAGGTGAAAATTTCAAATTGTAATATATAATGGTACTTATATAAAATGGTTTCTTTCATTTGAATTAACCATGAAAATTTTCATTACTTTATATATTGTTTCAATATTAACAATTATTTATGAATTAGTAATTGTTAATGATTACACATTACTCTTTTATTATCACATGTATACACAGACGAACCTATTTTATTTTCATTCGATGAATATTCAGGGAGAAGTATGTGTAAAAATATTATTTTTGGAGGGAAAAACATGTCCATAGTTATAGAGAATCTACACCAATTTTTAATAATCAATCCTTATATTGAAGGAAAACGGAAGCTCAGAATCCTTTCCGGATATGCTTCTCCCACCTTTGTTCATCACATATTATATGCATTGGAAAATATAGAAATTGAACTTATTATTGGTATGATAAAATATGATCCCATCACAATTTGGGAGCATAATGAATATATAAAAATGGCTGATAGTACAAAACGTTTAGAAGTGAAATATTATATGGGGGATACACCAATACATTCTAAGGTATTGTATTGGGAAGCAAATGGTATTCTTGATGAACCCTTAGCTTTTATAGGATCTGCAAATTTTACTAGGAATGGGTTTGTAAATTATCAGGAGACTATGGCCTCGGTTGAACCAGCAGAAGCTTTGACTGCCTTTCCTATTGAAAACCTGTTGAGTTTTAAAACTTCTTCTATTGAGGAATTAATAAACTTTACCTATCAAGTTAGACATACTACAAGTATTGATACATCAGCAGTTGCACAAGTTGTAAGAAACACGAAGCCATGTGTAGATTTACTGTTAACTACAGTAGATAACCCCCGTAAAATACATACTACTGGAGGATTGAATTGGGGACAGAGGCCTGGTAGGGAACGTAATCAAGCTTATATTCCTGTATCAAAGAAGTTACATAATGCTAATCCAGGTTTCTTCCCAAAAAATAAAGAAGAATTTACCCTGTTAACCGATGACGGAGAAAACTTTGTTTGTGTGATGGCCCAAGAAAATAATAAAGCAATAGAGACTTGTCATGATAATAGTATTTTAGGTAAGTATTTTAGAAATAGATTAGGCGTGCCTTTAGGAGAGTTTGTAACTATAAAACACCTGGATGATTATGGGAGGAATTACGTTACAGTATATAAAATAAATGATGAGACATATTTTATGGATTTTAGCTAAAAATCAGGAGGTTAAGTAATGTTAAAACAAGTGAAAAGTAGGGTTAATAAGCTTGCAAGAGTTCTAAGAGACGAAATTGACGAAGAAGGAATCAATCAAATTATTGATACAGCCGAACAAATAAATGAGAAAATCGGCTTAGTATCTGACGGAAATGGGCAGGGTCTGTTGTTTGGACAAGTGCAGAGTGGCAAAACAAATAATATGTTAATGACAATAGCTAAAGCTTCTGATAATGGCCATCGTTTATTTGTAGTTTTAACTTCTGATAACTTGTGGCTATATGAACAAACATTAGAACGTGTTCAAGAATCGCTTCCTGGTTTATTAACATTAGGAAAAGATTCATGGAATGTGGATTCTATGACTAGCAGAGTAGAGACTGCCTTAAAACATACTGGGGTTGTACTAGTTGCAACTAAAAATAGTAGGATACTACCAAAAATGAAGGAATTTATTGAACAGCACATCTCTAATAATCTAAGAGCAATAATTTTCGATGACGAGGCAGACCAAGCTAGTTTAAATACTTTAGCAAATAGTGATAAAGATGAATTAAGCAGAATAAATGGAGACATAGTTGATATAAGAAATTATTTTGAAAGACATGTTTTCATACAAGTGACCGCAACACCACAGGCTTTATTTTTACAAGGAGCTAATACGACATTTAGACCAGATTTCACTATAATTTTCAAGCCCGGTAAAGGCTATGTGGGGGGGGGAATCGTTTTTTGAGGAGAACTCCCACACAATGAGATTATTTCAAGATACAGAAATAGAATCCCTAATGAATGGAGAAAACTACGAAAATATACACAATGGGTTAGCGATCCCGACTGGATTAAGACAAGCCTTATGTACGTTCTTTATTGGAGCAGCATTAAAAATCTATGAAGGTGAAGGAACAAACTATACTTTTTTATGTCACGTTAGTCATAAACAAGATGACCATAAACGGCTAGAAACAATAATCAATGGATTTATTACAAAACTTACTTTAGCTCTTCATGAAGATGATATGCCCGAGAGGGAAATTGTATATGGTTATCTACATGAAGCGTATCTAGATCTGAGTCAAACAAATGAAAATCTACCTTCATTTATAGAGATAGTTGAGGAAGTAGCTGAAAACATTACAAGTACACAATCACAACTACTTATTTCTGGGAGTCATTTTAGACGACCAAACTATAAATCTCCGTTTAACATTTTAATTGGTGGAAATAAGCTAGGACGGGGAGTAACTATAAAAAGGTTGCTAGTAACATATTATGGCCGCACAAGCCAGGCACCGAAATTAGATACAATATTACAACATGCAAGGATGTATGGTTATCGTAAAAGTGATCTTGGAGTATCAAGATTCTTTACAACCAATACAATATGGGATGTATTTAAGGAAGTATATTCTTCGGAGAAACGATTAAGAGATGTCATAGAAAAATCAAACCCAGATGATTTACAAGCTCTTGTCCTCTCGAGAACCAGTCAATCGATACTACGCCCAACAAGATCTAATGTCCTTTATGTTGACTCAATTCTTTTCTATATGCCAGGAAAAAGATATTTTCCTAGATATCCTATGGAGAGTCATGTTGAAATTCTAGATGATGTCCTTAAACCGTATGAGAACAAAAAAGATTTGACGTTAGTTAAAATTCAAGACCTAATAGAGATTCTAAATCTAACAAAATCAGAAAAGACTGAAGGAGGAAGCTGGGATGACGAGGCAATTATAGCTTGTTTAAAAAACATGAAAGAAATGTATAATAATCAAGGCTACATTGCTGTCCGTACTGGTAGGGATATCACGAAAGGATCCAGATCAATGCTTTCTCCAGATGATAACTCATTATTTAATGGAGCTGGTCCTACCTTAACCATTTATAAATATAATGGTAAGGAGGAGAATGGTTGGAATAACAAGCCTTTGTGGGTCCCTAATTTAAGATTCCCCGATGGTAAAACGTATTTCATGTTTTCTACAGTGGATATAACATCGGAGAACTAATTTTTGCGGTTTTAAATGGAGTTAACATTTTAAAAAAATTTTTAAAAATTATTTGGTAATATGTTACAATTAATCGTTATTTAAATTAAATGACTTTCTTGTTGGGCTTCATGTATGTTAACCTTAGCTAGGATATTTTAAATTCAAAATCTAACTCATACTGCTGAATCCATCCCCTTTTGTAAAAGTTGTGCAATTGGATTAAGTAGTTCGAAATAGCTGCATATGTTCGGTTCATGAGTTATACTGTATATACAAATAATGAACGAACAAGAGGTGTTCAACATGAAATTTATTAAAGGAGAATTGTTCTGCGGTCCTGGTGGATTATCTTTAGGAGCTAAAATGGCAAAATTCACTACAGGTAGTGGTGAGGTATTTGAAGTTGTTCATGGGTGGGCTAACGATAATCATCCATCAACATGTGAAACATTTCGAAGTAATATTTTGTCTGAAAGTGATGATCCCGATAGTGTAATTTGTCAAGATGTAAGGGAATTAGATATTGAGTCCTTACCAAAGATAAACGCATTTGCTTTTGGATTTCCTTGTAATGACTTTAGTACTGTAGGGGAATCTCGGGGTTTGGAAGGTAAATATGGTCCGCTTTATTCATATGGCGTTAAGGTATTACGATATCACCAACCAGATTGGTTTATTGCTGAAAATGTAAGTGGATTGCAGAGTTCCAATGATGGTAGTGCTTTTCTTCAAATTCTTAGCGAATTATCTGAGACAGGATATGTACTTACTCCACATCTGTATAAGTTTGAGGAATATGGAGTTCCACAGGCAAGACATAGGGTTATTATTGTAGGAATACGCAAGGATTTAGATGTGACTTTTAGAGTCCCGGCACCAACCACCCCAAGTAAAGAGGAATGGAAAAGTTCTAAGGAAACTTTGGAAAACCCTCCGATTCCATTAGATGCTAAAAACAATGAAAGAACTACACATAAAGAGAAAGTTGTTAGGATGTTAAAATATATTAAGCCTGGAAAAAATGCATGGAGTGAGGATATACCTGAAGATTTACGTTTGAACGTTAAAGGGGCTAGACTTTCTAACATATATAAGCGTTTAAATCCAGAACTACCAGCATATACTGTCACTGGATCAGGTGGTGGTGGTACACATATGTATCACTACTCAGAACCGAGGGCTTTAACAAACAGGGAACGTGCAAGATTGCAAACTTTTCCTGATTGGTTTGTATTTGAAGGAAAAAAAGAGGATGCAAGAAGACAGATTGGTATGGCAGTGCCCCCTGAAGGGGCTAAAGTCATCGTCGAAGCTATTTTAAAAAGTTTTGCTGGTATAGATTATTCTTGGATTGAACCGAAATGGAAAGATTTGTTGAGTATAGAAAAAGCACGTGATAAGAAGAAAAGAACTGCAAAAATAGTTGAAACCGAAAACGGTCAATTAATGTTTAATAAAATGAATTAGTTACCTTAATAAAACTCTTCCTAATAGGAGGAGTTTTATTTTTAAAGATTAAAGGAAAAATGGTGTTAACTTTCTGACTAAATCGATTATTAACCCCTAGTTTTCACGGCGAAAGACTCATACTCGGAAGTAAGAGTTAACTTTATCTATATACAAGGAAATAATTTTTTAGATTTAGATGTTTCGAAACTTTATTGGTGTAAAATAGTATTGCAAATGTTAGATTCATATTCTATTTTTTATAAAAAACGCAGAGATTTATATAGCAGCAAAAACTGCCTCAGTTCTTTTTCCTAAATGCTTATACAAATATTAAGGTATCATCCTCTTAATATCTACAGTTGTTGGCAACATATCAGACAGTCTTATACTTCAATGTAAAAAATACATTGAAAAAGCTGATCGGCCTTTATAACTAGTTGTATTATATGCCAGATAAAAATGAGATTCTACATATATTACAATTATAAATAATTAGTATTTTTCAGGAAGTGATAGTATGACTAAGATAGAAGATACAGAGATTTCAATTCCAAGTGCAGCTCCACTAATAGGGTCACTGCGATCAATTGGATATGATTTAGAGACAGCAATTGCTGATATTGTAGATAACAGCATTGATGCAGGGTGCAAAAATATTGATATTACAATGAATTGGGATGAAGATGGAAGCTTTATCCGTATAGTAGATGATGGGTTAGGAATGGACAGGGAAACATTAACTGCAGCTATGAAATTAGGATCTAAAAATCCTGAATCGATTCGCAACAAGAGTGAGCTTGGGCGCTTCGGGATGGGATTAAAAACAGCTTCTTTTTCACTCGGAAAAAGGTTGACTGTCTTAACCAAAAAAAACCAAGCAACCAATATAAGATGCTGGGATTTAGATTATATTGCAAAAGAGAATAAATGGGAGATATTTTTGTTCCCTCGGGATGAAGTATCTATTGGAAGATTAGGGGATATAGAGACGGAGTCAGGTACCGTTGTTTTGATTGAACAATTAGACAGAGTAGTGAAGGAGCCCTTTTCAACGGCCAAACAAAAAAGTTTCTTCAATAAGATTGGCAAAGTAAGAAGTCATTTAGGGATGATTTTTCATCGTTATTTGAGCAGGATTGATAAAAAGATTTACATATCTTTAAATGGAAATTTAGTTGAGGGGTGGGATCCATTTTTCAATAAATCTTTTGCCACTCTAATCAGACCTGTGGATCAATATATGATCTATAACAGCCCTGTAAGTGTACGTATTTCTATCTTGCCCCACTTTTCCAAATTAACAGAACAGGAGTATGAGCAGGCAGGCGGGCCAAAAGGCTGGAGCGCTCAGCAAGGATTTTATATTTATCGCAACAAACGCATGCTGATCAGCGGCGGCTGGCTGGGTTTATTCAACCGAGAAGATAGCGCCAATTTAGCCCGTATCGAGATCGATATACAAAATGATGCTGATTTTGAATGGAATATTGATATCAAGAAGTCTAAAGCAACGCCGCCGTCCGAGATGAAAGCTATATTGGAGAAAATTGGTGCAGAAGCACGTAGATTATCACATGAAGTTTATTACCGCCGTACCGTGACAGGTGTTGGAGGAAGATCAAAATTACAGCTTTATCAAGATGAATATTTATGGGAGCAAGTATCCAAAAACTCAGGTATTCACTTCCGGATTAACAAGAAACATACTCTTCTGAGAGAGATTAGAAAAGAACTTGATGACGTACTTAACAATAAATTAGACTACTATTTTTTACTACTTGAAGAATATAGCCCTGGCAACTTGTACGCCTATCCTACAAAAGCGGAAGAAAAGTATATCGAGCTTGATAAGGAACAGCAGCAAAATGTGCTTCAAATTACACAGTTGCTTAAAGATACTACAGAAAATAATCAAGACATAATAATCCAGCATATTTTGTCTTTTGAAACGTTTAGCAGAATTGATCCTAAAGAGTTAAAGAAATTTATTGTAGAAAACTGGTAAGGAGGGCTACAAATGATTGACGTACTAAAGGATATAGTGTTACGAATGATCGAAAAGCCATTAAATGACGGAGTACAACCAAATATAGTTGTGCCGCCAGCTGTTGAACAAGCGATTGCTCTTCCGATGTTTGTATCATTAACTGAGGCAGATAAACAGCGTGCTATCGATGAGTTAATTACAAGTTTAAAACCAAGTGCTCAAAGTGGAGCTTTATTAGCAAACAAAGATGATGTGAACCATAAAGCTTGGTACAAAGAAAAGAAGGAACACATTGAATTTAATTATTGGAATCGGTACCGAAAATACTTGTTACAAAAGAAAAATTGGGCTTTGGATGTTGTAAATAAGCTGGATGATTCTACTGATACGATTTTAGAGCTTTTAGAAGATCCTATGGAAAAAGGTCGCTCTTTTGACCGCCGCGGATTGGCTTTTGGTTACGTACAATCAGGGAAAACTGCCCATTTTACAGGACTAATTAACAAAGCTTTTGATGCTGGATATAAATTAATTATAGTTTTAGCAGGTATGCATAATGATTTGCGTACCCAAACACAAATGCGCTTAGATGCTGAAGTACTGGGTTATGAAAATAGTGTTAAGCATACCTCGCAAAACAAAGAAAATCGTATTGGTGTAGGTACACTGCCAGGCCACTACATCTTAGAAGTTGATTCACCCACTGA
This sequence comes from Peribacillus sp. FW305-BF15, assembly GCF_058783805.1. Taxonomy (NCBI): domain Bacteria; kingdom Bacillati; phylum Bacillota; class Bacilli; order Caryophanales; family Bacillaceae; genus Peribacillus; species Peribacillus sp. FW305-BF15. Next base: position 40,494 of record NZ_JBYSYV010000002.1, read on the forward strand.
CCGTACTGAACAGGGTGATTTTCAATCTAAAAGAGCCCTAACATTCAATAAACAGATTATGGTTGTAAAGAAAAATAAAACTGTGTTAGAGAAATTATTGAAAGCCTGTCAGAGGAGTCCACAGGCATTATATGTATCAGAGGAAGACAGTGAAGGGAAAAAGGGATATAAGATTATACACGATGTACCAATTCTCATTATTGATGATGAAGCAGATCAAGCTTCAATTGATACATCAAATATATATGATGAAAATGGTGAAATTCTAGAAGAGTATGATCCTAAAGCTATTAATAGCTATATCCGTCAAATCTATAAAACGTTCAGTCAGCGTGCTTATTTGGGGTATACTGCCACACCGTTTGCGAATGTATTGATTAATCAAGATGCTGCAACAGAAATGCATGGACAGGATTTATTTCCTCAAGATTTTATAGTTAACTTGCCAAAAGCATTTAACTATGTGGGACCTGCAGAATACTTTTTGAAAACAGACGGGGATACGGGCAAATTGCCCTTTGTTAGAGAGATTAATTATGATGAAGATTTTGCACCTTATCCGCATAAAAAAACATTTGAACCTGTTAAAATTCCGGACACACTCAAAAAAGCAATGTATTCTTTTATTTTAGCGATTGCACTTCGCCGTCATCGCGGGCAGGAAAAAAAGCATAACTCTATGCTGATACATGTTACTCGATTTAAAGACGTTCAGGAGAAAATCAAAGTACTAGTTAGCGCTATGCGAAAGGAGATTTTAGAAGACGTCGAAAATGGTGAAGGACGAGGCGAGCATTATAAAGGAATTAAAAAGCAATTTGAAGATGAGTATAATGCACAAAAATTAAATGCGATTCAAAAAATGTTTCCGGACCAATTCGATGATTACTTTACTGCGGAATGGTCCGAAATTAATCCTTTAATTTTAGGTGCTATCAAATCTATTTCGGTCATGAGTATTAATGGAAATAGTGCGGATGTTTTGGAGTACGCTGATTACGAAGACAAAGGGTTAAATGTCATCGCTATTGGCGGCGATAAACTTTCAAGAGGGTTAACTCTTGAAGGACTGACAGTAAGTTATTATTTAAGGGCTAGTAAAATGTATGACACACTTATGCAAATGGGCAGATGGTTTGGATTCCGCCAAAACTTTTTAGATGTGTGCCGTTTATATACTACGAAAGACCTTGTCGGCTGGTTCCAGTACGTAGCAGAAGCGACAGATGATCTAAGGGCCCAGCTTGATTATATGGCTGAAATTAAAGCAGAACCGAAAGAGTTTTTATTGCGCGTGCGTTCCCACCCGAACTTGCTGATCACAAGTCAGAATAAAATGCGCTCAGCAAAACAAATGAAGGTAAATTACAGCAATGAGTTGATTCAAACGACAGTGTTTCCAATTGATGATAAGCAATTCTATAAACAGAACTATTCAGCTGCGCGTGCATTAATTGAACAAATTGACGAACAGTATGAAATGAATCCGCAAATAGATATGCGAATTGCACAACAAAACTCTAGCCACTATTTCTGGACGGGTGTCGAAGCTCAGCCAATAATTAATTTCTTAGAGAAGTATCAGACTGTTGCAAGTGCAACAAGGGCAGACAGTAAGTATATCGGGAAGTATGTAAGAAGCTTAAGTGAAGTAAGGGAACTTACAAATTGGACGGTTGTATTAATTAATACAGGCGGTGAGGAAGAGGTATTTACAAGGAGTATTGCTCTTCAAAGAGGCATTAAACGGACAGGAATAGAAGATAAAATTAATAATCATTTAACATCTCTTAAAACTCTTATTTCAGGAGAACATGTGTTATTCGATTTCTCTAAGGAAATGGCTGAAAAAGCACAGGAGATTAAAGATAGAGACAAGGCTGAAAAGAAAGCAAAAGGGACAACAGCATTAAAGATCCGGGCTTTACGCAAACCAACGGATGCACTCCTTATCCTATATCCTTTTAATAATGAAATTGAAGGTGTCAGCAAATTAGTCGGTGATCTCACTTATGCTAATGAAAGTAAGCCATTCGCCTTTGCGATTGTAACACCTGAAACCTCATCTGAAGAAGCTGAAGTTGACTATGTAATTAACGAGTCAATTGTAATTGAAAAAGATGTAGGTGCAGAGTATGTTTGAATTAAAGAAGATTTTTGACCATCTAGCTTCTCTGGAAAGAGAGCTAGATGAAGCATATTTAATTCAGGAAGTGCTTGATTTGGGTGTAACCAGTGTACTTGCAGGTTTAGACGCAGATTATAAGCGATGCGTTATTATCCCTATCAAATTACCAATAGAACGTACGGAGTATGACCGCTTTCCCAAATGGAACGGATTATCGATTGTACAGGAAAAACATGTGAATACTCTCGCGAATGGAGAGAAAAGATGGTTTTTAATATTCAAAGAAAATAACAAGTTTGCGAATATTAATGATGAGATCATAATTCATATTTTTGAAGACATTTGCAAATCAGTCCAAACCGAAACGGTGCTTCCGCGTATTTTTGATAAAATTAAAATTGTGTTAAGGAAATGGGAAGATTTCTTTCATAAAATAGAAGGAAACCCAATTTCCAAGCAAATAATACAAGGATTGTTTGGCGAACTGCTTTTTTTGAAGCACCTTTTAATCGAAATGGAAGAAAGTCAGCAAATTCAAATTTTAAACGGCTGGTATGGAACCGATTATGCTAAAAAAGATTTTCAATATAAACAAAAATTCATTGAAATTAAAACGTCAACTCAGCAAAAGCCATATTCTATACGTGTATCGAGTGATACACAATTGGAAAAGCCGGATGATTATCAATTATATCTATGCTGCTTCATGCTGGAGGTAGATATACAGCTAGGAAAAACAATTAAAATGCTTATTGAAGAAATTGAAAGCCTTCTTTTAGATGATGTAAAAACATTGTTTAAGCAAAAACTTATGAATATAGGCATAATTGTGGAACTGCTGGACAACAGCTTACTAGATTTCTTTATAGTACGTGATACATTGGTTTATGAAATTACAGAACAATTTCCAATAATCAAATCAAGTGAACTGCCAAGTGCAGTATTTAAAGTTGAATACTCCTTAGCATTGGATCATTGCGTGGATTTCAAGCTGGGAATAGATCGATTACTGGGAAAAATTGAGGTAGGATAATATGAATTTGCAAGAGTTTGTAATTGAATTTAAAGACTTGCACAGCGACGGACAGAATCAAGAAGAAAAGTTCATTAATGCTTTTTGCGAATATTTAGAAGCAAATGAACTATTTACTGATTTTAAATTAAGTTACCGATCCCAATTAGGCATTCAAGCTAATGCTTATGCTTATGACAGAGATCACAATAAATTAATTTTCATTGTTGCAGATTACGAAAATTTTAATTATGGAACATCAGTTTCTAAAACGGTCATTCAGAAACTGTATAAGCGTGCGTTAAAATATATAAAAAAAGCAAGAACAGATTTAGTTAATGTGATTGAAGAAATAGCAGGTGACTATCCTTTAGCACAATTAATTTATGAATTAGATTATGAACAGACAGAGATCGAAGTGTTAATTCTTTCTAATCGCATTTACAAAAGCAATGCTTCTGTAGAGATCGAAGAGGTTGAAGGGAAAGAGATTGTTTATCAGATTTGGGATATAGAGCGTTTATTTCAATTAGTAAATGAATCACAAGGTGTCGAAGCCATTGAAATTGATTTAACACAGTTGTCTCATAAAAGCTTTTCTATGCTTCGAGTAGATGAAAGCAGCAATGATTTTGATTGTTTTGTCGGGTACATATCTGGGGATACCTTAGCTACTTTATATGAACAATGGGGACAAAGATTAATTGAACGAAATGTGCGCTCTTTTTTACAGTCTAGAGGTAAGGTGAACAAAGGGATTAAAAATACACTGCGTGCCGAAAAAGAAATGTTTGTCGCATATAATAATGGAATTTCAACAGTAGCCGAAGAAGTTGAAGCAGAGGTTTCAGCGGATGGCCGTCTTTATACGATCAATAAAATAAAAGGATTGCAAGTTGTGAATGGCGGGCAAACTACAGCATCTCTGTATTATACAAAGAAAGACGATAAAGTTGATTTAAGAAATGTATATATACAGATAAAATTAACAGTCATTAAATCACGTGAAAAGATGAACATGATGACTTCCAAAATTTCAGAGTATGCAAATACACAAAATAAAATTTCAGATTCAGATTTAAAAGCAAACCATGAGGCGCTCATCAACCTAGAAAACTTATCTCGTACTACGTGGGTTCCTTCAGTATCTAATCTGAAGTCCAATAATCGATGGTTTTTTGAACGTGCGCGTGGCCAGTATTTAGTGGATTTAAGCAGGGAAACAACTCCTGCAAGGAAAAATGAATTCAAAAAAGTAAATCCTAAATCGCAATTGCTCAGCAAAACAGATGTGGCGAAATTCTACATGTCATGGATACAGTATCCTCATAAAGTAAGTGATGGAGGTGAATCCAACTTTAAAGCTTTTATGGAGCTTATCGAGCAGTCAGTAGTAGATATAGATACAGCTTTTTATAAGCAATTGATCGCAATGGCAATTTTATTTAAAAAATGCGATGATTTAGTGAAAGAAGCAAAGTATCCTGGTTATAAAATAAATATTGTCACATATACCCTTGCCGCGCTTTCTTATGGAAAAGGAAATCAAATTGATCTAATGGATATTTGGAATCAGCAATCAGTTCCTGAAAAATGGATTTATGAGCTTGCTAGACTTCTCCCTATTACGTGGGAACATATTAATAATCCGCCAGTCACTGGGTCGAATATTACTTCCTGGTGTAAAAAGGAAGAGTGTTGGATAAATTATCAAGAGAAATTAAAAAAACATAATAAGCAAAGTTAAGATCAATCATAAACAGAGATATCTACATTGGTAACTAAGCATCCTTTAAGCTGCATCGTGGATAGAAAACTAACAGCTAAGTTATATCTTAAGTAGCGCAAGAACTGTTTAATTAGGGTTTTACAAAAACAAATGAAGGTTACTGAAACCGCGATGTTGAAAGTTGGCAATGAACAGGTACACCATTTCTATTTTAGTTAACCTATTTTCAACAAAACAATCTAGTAAGCCAATTAGAACCTCAAGCATGGTAGATGTTGTCTAACATGCTTGAGGTCCATTTAATTGGCTCTGTTTTTATTTGGATATATTATAAGAATTTTCTGGAACACTATAATCCATATAATATGTTTCATTATCTATTTTGTATACTCTCACAAATAGTTTTCCGTATTTTTCTAAATCTTCAAGCTCGACCTTAACTCCATGTTTCAATCCTAATCTATCTCTAAAGTATCGACCTAGTATACTGTTATTCCTAGTTGTTTCAATAGCTTTTCTGCCTTCCTGGGCCATAACACACACAAAACTATCTCCATCATCTGTTAACATCGTATATTCTTGTTCCTTTGAAGGGAAAAAATCTGGATTGTCCTTGTTAAATTGGGTAGGAACTTTAATATATGCCTGATTAGGTTCCCTGCCTAGTCTTTGCCCCCAGTTCAACCCAGCTATTTGTTGAACACTATTAGTCCTTTCGTTGTAAAGCGGCAAATCAACATAGGGTAACATTGTAAATTGTTTTTTTAAGAAAACTGCTCCCGTAAACTCTTTATTAGGTGCTTTTAGGGTTCTGATTGTGGCTCTTACAGTATGTAATTTGATCTTTCGGTCTATATTCTCTGTACATTCAATCAAAGGACCAACATTAAAGACTTCTTCAGGGGAGGCGTAGTTGGTTTGAACCATCAATTCATTTTGATCCCTAAAACCATTCCATGAAAAATTTGCTGAACCGACAAAAGTAGCGCCTGAACTAAAATGTGTTTCATCTTTCCAATAATATATTTTAGAATGATTACCTGGGATACTATCGAGGTAATAAACTTTTACTCTATTGGTTTCACTTGTTAGTCTGATGTATTCTTGGTGGTCCCAAAAGTTTATGCCGTCTTTTTTTGCCATACCAATTATAAGTTCAATTTGAATTTCTGGTAACTTCCCTAAAATATGATGTAGGAACGAAGAAGAAGCGTACCCAGTAATAATTTGTAACTTCCTCAATCCTATATTATAATAGGGTCTTTCAAAAATTGCTTCAAATAGTTTGCTTGTTAAAAACATTTTAAACCTCCTCCAAATTTATTCACTTGAGAATTCCATTTAAAGGTATGAAAATTTTTTGAAATTTATAAAAAAATTTATAATCATTTGTTTCCCTATCAACTAAAAATCAAACTAATATAGATAAAATTTTCATTTGTTTTGTTCTTTTGCATTACATATTTCTCTAATTATTTTTTGGATGGTTAAATCTAATTCTTTTTTAACTTCATGCTCCCATATTCTTAGAATATGCCAGCCTTGTTCCATATAATAGGAAGTTACTTCTTCATCTCTCTTTTTATTTCTAGATAATTTATTCTCCCAATAATCCAAGTTGCTTTTAGGCATGTTTCCGTGAATGGGGCAACAATGCCAGAAACAAGAATCAATAAAAATCACTATTTTATATTTTTTTATAGCTATATCTGGTTTTCCAAATAATGTTTTAACATTTCTTCTATACCTAATACCATTTCTCCAAAGTTCCTTAGCTACGATCTCTTCTAATTTAGAAATGGACTTAATAGCCTGCATATTTTTTCTTCTTTGGGAAACTGTATGGTTATCTGTCATGAACTAATCTCCCTTTCAAATTCAATTTTTATTTTATAGTTCCCAATTTATAAAAAAAATCAAACAAAAATTAAAATACAAAACGACTTGTATTATAGAATAGTATCCAGGGGTACTGTATTAAGATCAAGATACTTGTCAAAAGACCGAAAGCAGATATATTAATTTATCAATTATTTAACCCGAATTTTAAAAATAAAATATTCAAGGTGGAATCTTTTATGAAAAAGGTAAGAAGTTGGGAAAAGGTTGATAACCTTAAAAATTTAATTGGCAGAAAACAAGTAGATTGGTCAATTTTTGAGTATGGCTCCCATATTCCGTCTGAATTCCATGAGGATTTTGCAGATGCAAATGGTGAGTACTTAAAAAATGGAAATAAGAAAAATGTTGAATTAATCATAGATGATAAATCATATCTAGCAAATCTTGTGAATAATAAACGGGATGAATCCAAGGATGCGTTACAGCTCCGATATGACTCAAATAAAGAACTAAAGGAACTGATGAAACATCAATTTAAATCTTCCTTTAAATATATTTCTGAACATAAAATAGAAAAGTCCAAAAAGCCAGTAATCACACCATCAGAAGCAGCTGAGTTTATTGATTTTTATAAAACTGATAGGCCATATGTATATCAAGTTAAAATAATAAATAAAAAACAGGAAACAAAATTTTGGTGGGTAAATCAAGGAAAAGCATACAATGAGCAAAAAATGGGAGGGTATTTATGGGCACCGCAAAAGTCAAAACAAAATCGAGCAATATCCTATCATACTGATTTATTGAAAGCGGAGGAAGGTGACCTAGTATTCTGTTACTCTCTCCAAGAAGTAAGATCAATTGGTATTGTTCAAAAAAATGCAGAGGCAGGAGATCAGCCCTCTGAAATGGTCAGCCATGGATGGAAGAGAGACGGAATAATTTTAGAGATGAAGTATTTTGATTTAGAATCGCCATTTACTAAAGAAGATATTCCATTGGAATGGCGTATAAAAGAAGAAAATGGACCTTTCGACCGTAATGGAGATCTTAAGCAAGGCTATTTTTATTCCGTTTCTAAAGAACTTTTAAATAGGTTATTTGAGCGGTTTTCTGGGAAATTTCCTGAAGAGATTAGAAATAAACTTATTAGCTATTCATTAAATAATCCCATCATATTAACGAAAGAAGAGGATAGAGCTTATATGAAAATCTCCTCCAAAGACCTAATTAACCACATCCATTCTTACATTACAGCAAAAGGTTTTTACTACACTTTAGAAGAAGTAACGAACTTATTTTTATCTCTGAAAACAAAGCCATTTGTTATCCTTTCCGGTATTTCTGGTACAGGGAAGACGAAGATTGTTCAGTGGTTTGCGGAGAGTGTGGGGGCTACTGAGGATAATGGGCAATTTACATTGATACCGATTCGTCCGGATTGGAATGATGGGTCGGATTTGCTTGGGTATGTGGATATTAAAGGAGACTTTAAGCCAGGTCCGTTTACGACTGTGATTGAAAAAGCGGAACAGAATCCGGATGATCCTTATTTTGTATTGTTGGATGAGATGAATTTAGCACGGGTGGAGCATTATTTTAGCGATGTGTTGAGCGTGATGGAGAGCCGTAAGTGGGAGGATGGGAAGATGGTTACGTCTACTCTTCTTTCTGCTGAAATGGCGAAGCGGGATATTAAGCTGCCTGTGAACCTTTATGTTATTGGGACGGTCAATATGGATGAAACGACACATCCTTTTAGTAAAAAGGTGCTCGACCGGGCAAATACGATTGAGTTCAACCGGGTGGAATTATCGAATCTTGCTTTTCTGGAAGAGCAGGCAGAAGTGGAACCAAAATTGGTTCAGGATCATATGTTCCGGTCCAAATATTTGCACTTGAAGGATCTTTATTTGGGGAATCAGGAACTTGTTAGAAAGGTGACCGCTGAATTGGAAGATATTAATAAATCCTTGAAGCTAACCAATGCCCATATCGGTTATCGGGTTCGGGATGAGATATGTTTTTATCTTGCTTATAACGAAGACAGTGAATTGATGAGTTTTGAGATGTCATTTGATCATTGTATTTTACAAAAGATCCTGCCGCGTATTTCAGGCAGTGATACCCGGGTAGAAAGGCTATTAGAGGGTTTATATCGTTTGTTTACTACAAAAGAATATATCGATGATGAGGAAAGTAATGAAATCAGTATACGTACGGCGAGATATCCGAAAAGTACCGCTAAAGTAGTAGAGATGCTTAGGAGGTTACGAGATGATGGCTTCACATCCTTCTGGATCTCCTGATGATGTCAACTTGGTCAAAATAGAGGCAGAGGCATTTTCATTGGTGATTAAGGGAAAGCCGTATCATTACCGGTACGAGGGGTTAAAGCAGTATCGAAAGATGGATTATCATGATGTCATGCAATTTTCTGTTTCAGGAGAAGACGTTCAAAGTGTTGAAGTTTATGATATCGAAACAGGAAAGTTAGCTGATTCCCTGCAGGTGCGGCCGATTTTCTTTGAAAATGGGACATATCAAGTGCTTATCATTTCAAAACAAAATCAAGATCTGGACTTTTACCATGAACATCCTTTATTACGCCAGGCAATATCTCGCATGGAATTGAGTGGTATGTCTCTATTAACAGGGAATCTCCAATTTCAAAATGAGGTAGGATATACGACTTTTGAAGTTCGTTCGGGTGCACAAACGTTAGTGGAAGTAACGCTTGAAATCTTTCCAGTTAAATTGGATTATCAAAAAGATTATCGACAGCTGCTTGAGGAAGTGAATGATGAGATTTACAACTTGGCTTTTCACTTTATCCGGAAAACGTATTTAGGGGCAAACATCAAGCTTGAAGGAAAGCCAAGCAGGGCTGAATTCTATCGTTTGATGACGAAGCATTTTAAGCAGTTTATTCAGGCTGTAAATCGAATCGAGAGGCAGCCACATCATATATTAGAAACATCATATGTAAAAGCGCGCGGCGATCAGCTCAGCAAGTCTGATTCTTATACACGGAAGTATTTGCAAAAACGGAGTCAGTCTTTTATGGAAGTGGAGAATGGAATTAGGATAAATGGGAAAACAGTGATGCCGCGTGAAGGGGTTAAGCCTAAAAAAGAACTGCGTTACGATACGATGGAAAATCGTTATGTGAAATGGATGATGGACAGGCTGATTCATAAGTTTGATGATTTGTTGAGCGCTTTAATGAATAAGAATAAGCGCTGGAAGGAAGAACCTGATGCGGAACTTCTGTTACGGCTGAATCAAATGAAACAGCAGCTTGAGTCAAGGAAGAACAATGTCTTTTGGCGCTCGATTGGCAGACTTGATCGATCGGTAATGAGTTTGGTCCTGCAAATGGCACCAGGTTATCGTGATGCCTTTCAAATTTATTTAACTGTCTCAAAAGGACTTATGCTGCAAGGAAAGCTATATCAAATGTCTGTTAAGGATGTCGCTACGTTATATGAATACTGGACTTTTTTAAAGCTAGGACAAATTTTAAGCAGTAAATATACCCTGTTGAGTCAGGATATTGTCAGTGTAAACCGAGATGGGCTGTTTGTGAATTTAGAGGCGAACCGAACTGCTAAACGAGTCTTTGAGCACCCAGTAACTAAGGAAAAGATTGAACTAATCTATCAAAAGTATGAGAAAGATTTACCGACCATTCCTCAAAAGCCTGACTCGATGTTGACTATTGAGAAAAAAGGCAAGAATCACCGCTATAATTATGTATTTGATGCCAAATACCGAATTGATTATGCGCAACCTGAAAGCTATTATCAATCCCGTTATAAAACGCCGGGCCCGGTGGAGGATGATATTAATACGATGCACCGCTATAGGGATTCACTCGTTTCGATGAGTAATGGCCCATATGAGCGAACAGCCTTTGGAGCGTATGTGTTATTTCCTTGGTCAGATGAGCAAAGTTATGAAGACCATCATTTTTATAAAAGTATAGATCAAGTTAATATTGGTGGGTTGCCGTTTTTGCCAAACGCTACCCATATGGTCGAGCGATTCCTAGAGTGCCTCATTGAAAAAAGTTCTGAGGAAATACAGCGTGAAGGGATATTACCTAGGGGAACGAAAGAGGAATGGGAATCTACATTAGAAGAAAAAGTACTTGTCGGAACGGTTTCGAATGAAGCAATTTATCGAGACTTTATTCAGCAGGGCTACTATCAGCTTCCAATTAATAGCCTAAAAAAGGGCTGGCAAGAAGCAAAATATGTAGCACTTTATACGACTTCAGAACTTGGGGAGAACGGTGTTAGAGAGTATGGAGAAATCAAGCGAATCACTACTGAAGAAGATACTGTCCGTTTCTTTGTGGACGTTTGGAAGAATACTAAGCAGATTATCCGTCCTGTAAAATACGGCATAGCAACGTATATGATGACAACTCTTTCTTTACTAAACGAGGCGAAAGAGCTGCCTGAGCTGTACATGAAAAACAAACAGGAAACCACACTTTGGAGGATACTGAGAAGGATTTCTGATCAGATAGAGATTAACTTGGATAACAAGGTTTTAGATGAAGCCTTAGGAGTAGGGACTTTCTCGTTTAAAGGAATCGAAATCCATTTGGACAAAGAGAAACAAATCTTATGCATCAGGAATGATAGTGAGGAACGAGTATTGGGTACAGATTTACTAATACATCAGCCTTCCAAAGTATTTAGAGAAGTTCTTAGTTTGCTTTGAACCACTATACAGTTGTAAAGCTACTGCAAAAATCAGCACATTGTGAAGGAGCCTAACCCATTTGATTTGTGGAGAGGGCTTCTTTTATTTATAAATGAGGATATTAATATATAAAAATTCTCACTTATTTAACTGATGAGATGGCAGGTAAATACTTTCGAAGAAGAAGGATCTTAACAATCTATTTTAAAGAAATATAAGGTGAAATTGAAAGTATATTGTCCTTATCGTTTTTGAAGATATGGTAAAATCAAATGGTATTTCACATAAGACTAGATTAAAAAATGAATAGGTACCATGTTTGAAAAGTAAGGCCACAGGAGGGATAAATATGAATAATCATTCTTTATTTGAGTTCGTTGGTCAATTTTCTAGTGAGTTATTCGAGCTTGTTTGCCGTATTGAAAATCAGCTGTTGGATCAACCGCTTGCATCATTGATACAGGCTCGTTTATATACAGAACAGTTGGTTAAGATTATTAGCAAAGAAGAGGGTTTTGAGGATATCTATCCGCTCAAGCACTCAGAACGAATACATAAATTATATCGCCAGAATGCGGTTGAAGAAGATATTTATTTGAAATTAGAATGGATCAGAAAGAAAGGAAATAAAGCGGCACATGATATAAAAGAAGTGAACATTACTGATGTGCTTCAGGTTCACAAATTTCTATTTGAGATCAGTGTTTGGTATATGCAAGTATACATAAGCTATGATTTTGAAGAACCTATTTACAAGCTGCCTATTAAGACGGCTCAAGAAACTACTAATCCATTAGAAGCGAAGGATTTAGATGTCTTAATCAAACCATATGTAGATCAGACTATGCAAAAGATGGATGAGATGTGGTTGGAGGTTCAACGTCAGTTGGAAGCTATAAAAGAGGAAAAGAAACGGGTGCAAACTGAGGCAGCTATAACTGAAGCCGTCAGCCCGCAGCAATTGGAAATAGCTGCAACCGAAGAAAAAGAAATTCTGGCATCCTCTCAAGAAAATCAACAAGTATTGGGAGTAAAGCAAATCGAATTAAATGAAGAAGATAAAATGACAATAAGTGAAGAAATGGCGATATTATATAGGGTTTTTAAAAGAAATAATTTTAATTTTAAAAAGGCAACCAGTAAGGCTACAGAATTTAAAAGTATAAAAAATGGAGAAGTATTATACTTACTTACTAATAAAGAAATAAGTATTGTATTGGATCCAAATACTGTCGAAAATAATTTGAATTTTAAAAGTAATGGTAAATACCATAGTACTGCCTTAAAACAATTTCCTAAGAAATTAAATAAAGGACAAACTCCAATAAATTATGGGTATTCTTTTAAATTTAAAACAGAAGAAGAATTAGATGCCTTTTTAAAGAGTTTAAATGATAGTTTAATATAGGAGTCTTTCATGGTTACTTAGAAAGAGTGCCCCGGAATTTTTAATGGCAGCCTTCTTTTATAAACAGAGTTAGATAAGAAGATTAATGTCAATGAGCCAGTCGTGCCAGACCTATATCATCAAAAGAAAGACATCCCCCCACCAAAGGATGTCTCTTCTCTTTTTATAAACTAATAACACTCATCATCCCCTCATGCGTAGCTTCCTCAATCGTCCGCGGACCAAGGCAATCCCCAATCTGTTTAACAATGGGCGCATGGCCTTTCATTTCTTCGAATAGTTCTGTGTTGGGAATGCGGCCAAGGGAGAGGACGATGGAGTCCCAGTTGGTTAGTTCTTGTTTTTGTTGGGTGAATAGGTTCCGGATGATGACGTGATCTTCTTTGATTGCCCCGATGTCGTAATGGGGTAGGAGTGTGACGTTTAGGTTGTATAGTTTTTTTAGGTATTCGTTCCTGAGATATTGGTGGACGGTTTCGCCGATGTGCAGTCGTGATGATATGAGTGTGACTTGGTGGCCTTTTTCGGCTAGGTAGATGGCTGCTTCCATGCCGGGCCAGTCTCCGCCAAAGTCGAATACGAGTACGTTGTCCCCGACTTTTTTAGTTGAGCTGAAGAGGTCATCACTCATGATGATCCGTGGGTCATCGATTCCTTCGATGGCTGGTGTATAGGGCCGTGAGCCGGTTGCACAGATGATGGCGTCCGGATTCGCTTCGGATATTTCCTGGGCGGTTGCTTTTTTGCCTAATTGCACATTTATATTGCTTCTCATTAGTTTCCGGGAATAGTTATCGAGCATCGATTCTGCGAGTTCATGCCTCATGGGTGCTTTGCGCATGGTGCGAAGCAGGCCGCCGATTGATTTGCTTTGATCGATCAGTGTAACGGAATGACCGAGGTAGTCCGCAGTTATGGCTGCCTGTAATCCGCCAGGTCCTGCGCCGATCACGAGAACATTCTGTTTGTTTCTTGTTTTCTCTAATTCTGGCAAGATCCATGCTTCTTTACCTGTTGTCGGGTTTTGGACACAGCCAATCGGCAGTCCTTTATGATAGTGACCGATACAGGCTTGTAAACAGCCGATGCATGCATCGATTGCCTGCAGGTCGCCATCTTTTGCTTTGTTGGGCATGTCTGGGTCGACGATTAAGGCCCTGGTCATTCCGACGACATCGGCTTTTCCGGTTGATACGATCTGCTCAGCTTCAACGGGGTCGACGATTCGATTGCCGACAAAGACCGGTACGGCTCCTGCCATCCTGATTTTGAATCCATGTGGAGATAGGTATGCATGCTTGATCGGTGATGGCGGCACGATATGTGTTGATCCCTCGAAGGTGCTTGAATCTCCGGCAGTGACATTGATGAAATCCAAACGGACTTTTTCCGCGAGATATTCGACGATTTGCACAGAATCCTTCATCGTGGTCCCGTCCATCGTCAGTTCATCAGAACTCATGCGAATGCCGACGGTAAAGTCTTCCCCGACTCTTTCCCATACTTTCTCCAAGATTTCCACGATGAATCGCATCCGATTTTCAAAAGACCCGCCATAGTGATCGTTGCGTTTATTTGTATGCTGTGACCAAAACTGGGCAGGAAGATATCCGTGTGAACAGCAAATTTCGACTCCATCAAGTCCGCCTTCCTTTGCCAGCTGTGCTGAATGGGCGAACCCTTCAATCACTCCTTCAATATCTTCCAAGCTCATTGGTTTTGGCATCACTCCGAAGCGCAGGCTGGGAACGGCCGATGGCGCCCATGCTGCATTTCGATAGTCGCTTGATACGACTTCCCGTCCGCCATGGAATAGCTGCGAGAAAACCTTCGTTCCATACTTATGGAGCGTTTCGGAAAGCTCTTTGTAGGCATCGACGATTCTCTGGTCATATCCTGCAATCGTTTTGGACGTAAGCATCCCGGATGGATGTACGGATGCCGCTTCAAGGATGATCAATCCTACGCCCCCTTTAGCACGGGCTTCATGATAGGCGACCATATCCGAGGTGGGGATTCCGTCAGTGACATGATTTGTTTGATGTGCTGTACTTAAGATCCGGTTTTTTAATTCAGTAGAACCGATCGTTAATTGGGTAAACAGATTCTTGAATTGAGCCATATACATGACCACTCCCTAATGTTAGATAGAATGAGAGTATAGAGGGCAACCGCCTCTACCTATCCCTATACAGGTTCAATATGCAATAACCATGCCGTTTGGGGGAATGTGGTTTCATAATCGTTTTTTTACTTGGATAAAGAGGGTATGGCTCATGAGTATCGTATTTTATAGATAGATAACTGAACCTTTTTTGAAAAGTGGTGATTCATAAAAGGTTCAATTCTGAATTTGTTGATATATAGACATTCGTCGCTTATGAAAATGAAACTTATTTCTTTTCGTATCAAAAAGTGTAACAAAATCGGTTCGTAATTAAAATATGGGGTGATGTGATGGAAGTAAAAAAGGAATCACTAATTGTATTTTCCGATATTTCTATTTTGGATGTGAAAGCATTATTGAAAATTAATTCTTCGCCTTTTATTGTCATGAAAAATCACTTGGAGATCCTCGGCATATTGGAGGAAGGTTTCTTTTTGAAGAGATTGGATAGCGATGGTCAAAATCAGGAAATCACGGCTTATCTTAATTCATCGTTTGTCGTCGTTGATGATCTAGATAAGCTAAGTGAAGAGGAGATAAGCACCTATGATTTTGTAATTCAACATGGCGATAATCAATATAGCTGCCATCCGAGCTCTGAAGTTAGGGAAATGCTGCTTAAAAAGAAGATGAGGAGCTTAATCAGTCTAAATGAATCACTGCAGAAAGAGCTGGAGGTGACAAGAAAGAAGGTAAAGGAGCTTACGCAAATCCTGGATTCCAGCTATGATGAAATTTTCGTGACAGATGCGAACGGAAACACGTTATTCGTGAGTGAGGCGTGCAAGAAGCTTACAGGGCTGCCGCCGGAGGCCTTTATTAATAAGAACATAAATGAGTTGGTTGAAAAGGGACTGATCGTCAATTCGGTTACATTAAAAACGATGAAAACGAAAGCGATCCATTCGGCGGAGCAAACCTATCCGCATGGAGTGACTGTATTCTGCACAGCAAAGCCGATTTTTGATGAGGAGGGGAACTTATATAGAATTGTTTCGAATTCCAGGGACATCACGGAATTGGTTGAGATGAAAAGTCAATTGAACAGGGTGAACCTTAGGAACCAGCGGACCCAGCATGAAAATTCGAGAACCGTTTCATTCAATAACTTCATTACAAATTCGGATAAGATGATAAAGGTTTTGGAATTAGCTGAAAAAGTCGCCCCGATGGATTCCTCGATCTTCATCCATGGAGAAACAGGAGTCGGAAAAGGGGTTTTAGCAAGGGTCATTCATGATCTCAGCAGCAGAAAGGATAAGAATTTCATTCAAGTGAATTGCGGCGCGATTCCATCGGCTTTAATTGAGTCCGAGCTGTTTGGCTACGAAAGCGGTGCATTTACGGGAGCTAATAAGCATGGGAAAAAGGGGCTTGTTGAGAGTGCTGATGGAGGCACGTTGTTTCTTGATGAAATCGGGGAAATGCCGCTCGACATTCAAGTGAAAATCCTCCATCTGGTCCAGGACAGAACATTCATGAAGGTGGGTGGAACGAAGGAGAAAAAGGTGAATATTCGCATCATCTCCGCCACGAATAAAGACTTGAAGCAAATGATCAAGAATAATCAGTTCCGCGAAGATCTATATTACCGGCTGCATGTCGTTCCAATGGAAATACCGCAGCTGCGTGAGCGGAAAGAAGATATCTTATTATTAACCGATTATTTTCTGAAGAAATTCAATGAAAAATACGGTCAATCCATCACGATCGATGATCATTCCAAGTTAATTCTGCAGCTGCAGGATTACCCGGGTAATGTTCGGGAGTTGGAAAATGTAATTGAACAAATCGTCGTCACGGCTAGAAAGCCTATCGTAACGATAGAGGATTTGCCATCCGATTTAACCTACAAAGATACGGCGCTGGTCAATTTAACAGGAATCATTCCCTTGAAAAAAGCATTAGAGGAAACGGAAAAGCAATTATTGTCACAGGCCCTTTCCACCTATAAATCAACCAGAAAAATGGCCAAGGCCCTGGGGGTCAGCCAAACGACGATCATGCGCAAACTGGGCAAATACCAATTTAGCTATCAGGACGATTAATAATAAATTAACCCCTGATAAAATCTGAATATTCAAAAACTTGGTATGGATATTGCATATTTAATGATTGATTATTTCTATTTTGATAAGGGGGTCAAGAAATGGGTGAGCTGATTTTCTCTTTAAGCTATGGGGGTTCCTTAATTGTCATGGGGTGGATCACGAAGGTTTTCCTAGTAAGAATGAAAAGAAATCAAGAAGAAATAAAAGCAAAAGATCCGATTGAAAAGGTGGGGATGTAAGTGGCCTTTCTCCTTGGTATCATTATTTCCTTTTGTGTGTACGTCTCGATTGGCATCTTTTTATTCAGGAAAGTGAAAAGCTCAGAGGAGTACTATGTTTCTGGACGAAGCGGAAACACATTGATGATTACGGGTACGCTTGTTGCCTCTTTCCTAAGTACGGTATCTTTCATGGGAGAAGCGGGATTTTCCTATGAAGGGTATCCGATCCTGCTGCTTATCCTCGTTATTTTTAATGCAAGCGGCTATATATTCGGAGTGTTCCTGTTTGGCAGGTATTTAAGAAGAAGCAAATCATTGACCGTTCCTGAATTTTTTGGTAACCGCTTTCATTCTAAAAAGGTAAGGCTGGCGGCTGCGATCACGACGATTCTCGGAATCGCTGCATACTTGGTTGCCGTTACTCAAGGGGCAGCCGTTTTATTGGCCGAGGTTTCTGGTGTTTCCTATCCAATGGCTCTCGTGATCATGTGGGTCGTGTATTCATCCTTCACCATTCTCTCAGGAGCGAAGGGCGTCATGGTCAATGATACGGTGATGTTCTTTTTATTCTCGATCGCAACGTATCTTAGTTTTCCTTATATCATCAAATCCGCAGGCGGGTTTCCTGATGCCGTTACGAAAGCGGCAAACCTGGCTGAACGACCTGATTTATTAAGCTGGCATGGCATTACCGGACCTGCCGCAACGATGGGCACTCCTTGGGAAGCATTGGCCTGGGCCGTCATCATGGGCTTGGTCTGGGGCATTGTCATTGCCGTGAGTCCATGGCAAAGCAGCCGATATTTAATGGCCAGAAATGAACATGTAGCCATCCGGGCCGGCGTTTGGGCAACGATATCCATTTTGACCGTCTATTTATTTCTTCATATCAGCATATCGACAATCACCACCATTAAAGCGGATATCGCCCCGACGGAAAAGGTATTCATTTGGGCAGCGATGAATATTGTCCCGACATGGCTTGGAGTCATCATCGTCAGCGGCATCATGGCTGCCGCATTATCATCCTGTTCGAGCTTCCTGCAGATTATAGGAAGCAGCATTACACGGGATATCATGGAACAATCGCGTAAAAAGGAATACACAGATCATCATCTATTACGGGCCAGCCGCATTTCCATGGTTGTGATCAGCTTGATCATTCTATTGATTGGATTGTTCCAGCCGCCTGCCGTCATGTGGATTGGCTACTTTGCGGCTACACTATTTGCGGCATCATGGGGACCGATTGCCATATCAAGCGTATTCTCAAAGAAGGTAACGAAGGAAGGCGCATTTTGGAGCATCGTATTCGGCTTCTTTGGCGTGATTCTCGGAGAAAGCCTTGGCATGTTCGGAATAAGCCTTCCCGTTTACCTCAATTCTGTCATCATTGGTTTGATCTTAAGCATAGGCGCACTCATTATTGGCTCCAAGTATGGAACGATCACGATCGAAGAAAGGGAATTTCATGCAAATATCCTTCAAACCCCGATTGAAATAGACGAGCAAAAAGAAATGAACATCACCCGCAGATATCCAGCCTATTTAATGATTAGCGGCGTCATGATCATCATGGTTACACTGGTGTTTTATTATTGGCCGATCAATATGAATTGAATGAGATGGCAGGGGGAACCCCCTGTCATTTTTTTCTGAAACTATGACTATGACTATTTTCACTCGCCTCATGAAAACCAAATGATTTGTTTATGTCAGTCTTTCAACTAAATTAATATTGTGTTGAAAGAGTGGATTTCAATATTTATCTCCTTTTTATCAAACGAGACACAAAAGTAATATATTACCATGTTATACTTTGAGTAAACAAATAAGGAGCTGCATACATGATTAGAATATATGCTTTCATTTTAATTTTACTTGCTGGCTTAATGGTAATTGGTTGTTCTTCTCAATCGAATGTAAAGGCATCTAAAGGAAAGACATCTAAAGAAGAATCTGAACTAAAAGATCCCGCAGACGTTATTTATCAAACAAACAAAAACAACAATAAACAAACAGTGATACTTGAATTCGAATCGAAATAATATTAAAAAGAGCGACTGCATTTAATTAGCAATCGCTCTTTTTGTTTATTTACCTGGTCTCATAGTAGTTTTCAGCTGTGTAAATGGGCCAGTCCCAAAACACTACGCCTTGTGAAATAACATAGCGGTCTAAGAAAATTTCGAAATTAAGATTTGGAGATGCAAGTTCTGTAAACTCCAAAATATTAAGGTAATTTGGATCCCCAACCTTTAGTTTTTCTGTATCTAATATGAGATAACAATCACCCAATAAATGCCCAATAGGAATCCCAAGTCCCTCCATTAACTCAAGTTCTTGAGCTTCCTTTACTTCATCTAAACTAAATAAATGGAGGCCGCCCCCTATGTTAATATCGTCTTCATCATCGATCAATTCATATATTCTTGCCCCATTATGGAGTGTTAAGAATGCCTTATAGTCTTCAGGAAGCTTGATGTTATTTTCCCTTTCAAACATTTCAATTTCAGTTGTTTGTATTGGAGCATTAAAAGAACAAGAAACTATACCAACTTCACCTTCGTGTGTTATTGCCTTCATTCGATTTTTGTTATCCAACAACTTTTTAAGTCCAGATAGGGTGTTATGCACGAAATGACTCAATTCACTAATCCCCTCCATTATTAATTAATATGAAGCCCGCCAGAGTTACTGTTTGTTGATGGAGTCATCTTGGCAATGGAAATAAATTAGACATCGAATTTGTTCCGCCGCAGTTTAATGGCGATTCATGATGTATATCATTTCGATGTGGAACATGCTTTATTGAAACAGAAATCAAAAGTAAAATCATTCAATGGTTTCAGTAGTTGTTTTTCCTTCAGTTGGAGCGTATTTATAGAATGTCATTCCCGCTGACCCAAGAAGAATGATGACTACTAGAACACCAGTAACTATTTTTGACTCCTTATATATTATCTTTTCTTGCTCTTGCCTACTTAATTATTAATAATATCATGCAAAATTTAATTGTAAAATAATTACTTTTTAGGGAGCGGTTTTTTAAAATCAAAACAAAAAAGAACAGCCGACGTCAGGCTGCCCTCTTCAGTCTCCACATTATCTTCATGATACGTTCCTACCAACCTCTGATAAAAAACCTCCAGAGTTATTAATCATCCATTAAGGATGAATCGTAACCGGTGTCCCGATTGGAACAATCCTTGATAATTCCTCCACGTCCCGATTATGCATGCGAATACAGCCTTTTGAGTCGGCTTTACCAATTGAGCTGGGATCGTTCGTTCCATGAATGCCGTAGTGTTCTTTGGATAGACTCATCCACATTGTACCGAATGGACCTCCGGGATTGGGGGCTTTATTGATAATGATGAACTGTCCTACTGGTGTACCGAACAGCATTCTTCCAACGGCGATCGGGTATTGCTTTTGCAATACTCCATTTTTTAGCAGCCTTAGCTTACGATTGTTAACGGACACATCGATCTGAAATGGAATGGTATCAGCAGGAGGAAAACCAGGGATCATGATGGGTTGGCCAGGATTAATGACATTTGGATTTATGGTCGGGTTAGCAGCGATGATTTCAGATAGTGGTGTACGATAGTCCCTGGATATCTGTGTCAGTGTTTCACCTGGTTTAACTGTATGAATCAGTCTGAACACCTCCATAGGTCATATTTGTCATGTTCCATTCTATGTGATTTTTCAAAAGTGTTTCATAACCCGTTGTAAGCTGTTATCTGTTTTTAATAAAACTTATATGTTAAGTAACTAAGCCGAAAAGAAACCGAAATGTTCTTTTGATAAAATAAGTTTTTAGCGAGATGGATTTTTTGTTAGTTAAAGAGGGGGAATAAGGGTGGAGGAACATGTGAAAAAGGCTTTAGTAGAATGGAATGAAGAAATCAGTGATGTGTTAAATGGGATAGAAAAAGAGTATGAAGAAGTTAAGCGTGAACTTCAGGTTTATTCCTATAAATTCAATATTACTAAACAAGTTGTGCAATCCACTATAAATGATGAAATTATTCGAAACATCCGCGAGCTCTATCATAAACCTTTTGAACAAAAATTGAACGAATTGAAAGAGTCGATAAAAGAGCTGGAAGAAAAGAGAAAGGTTTTTCAAATGTTTGTCGATAAAATCGAAAAGGTTAGTGAAAGAGAAGAAGGAAAACCGCAAATATCAGTCATATAGGGTAGCGAAGGGCAGGATACTCATAAGTACTCTACTATTCTATACCCAAAAACTAGGCAGCGAATATACCTGCTTTTTTTTGCTGGAATTGCCAAATGCGTCCCTTGTTTACCCCAACATCAACCCGGGTACACTATCCTATAAAAAGGAAATGGGGGGATTCTATGTGGAATGCGGTCTTTTGGGGAGGGGTATCGGGTTCTGCCGTCCTGCTTGGCGCACTTGCCGCCATCCTCATTCCGATAAAGAAAAACATCATTGGCTATATTATGGCCTTTGGTACGGGTGTATTGATTGGTGCCGCGGCATATGAGCTGCTTGCTGATTCGGTGAGTGATGGAGGAATCTGGGCGACGGGGATCGGATTCATAGCAGGGGCAGCCGTGTTTACTGCCTTGGATTTTCTTATTTCCAAAAAAGGTGCGGATAAAAGGAAACGGTCCAATAATAGCTCTTCGAAGGAAGCGGGCCTAGCCATTTTCATCGGGACGGTGATGGATGCCATACCGGAGTCGATCATGATTGGCGCAAGCTTAATAAGCGGCGGCTCGGTAAGCTGGCTATTGGTCATTGCCATCTTCATCAGTAATATTCCGGAGGGGCTTTCAAGTACGACAGGTCTGCTCAAAAGTGATTACTCCAAGAAGAAAATCATGCTGCTGTGGTTTTCCGTCCTGATCATTTCGGCACTTTCCTCGATGTCGGGCTATGTATTCCTCGATCATGCCCCGGACTATGTCCTGGCAGCGATGGCAGCCTTTGCGGGAGGGGGAATCATCGCCATGATCGCCTCAACGATGATGCCTGAAGCATATGAAGACGGAGGGCCGATCACGGGCATATTCACCGCTGCGGGCCTGCTTATCTCTTTAATTCTGGATTCGATGTAAGATTGTCCCCTTGGAAGGAAGGGGGCAATTTTTTTTGTGAATTCTATCATAGAAGGAAATGTACAAGGAATCTATCTCGAAAAAGAATTGTTGGTGTTAAAATATCATTTCAAATCATACACTCTTCATATAGATTTTAGACATTGAGGAGCTGTTGGAAATGAACTTCGAGATGCAAATAGCGAATATGTTAGCTGATAATTTAAATGGTTTCATTACATTCGTCCGGGAAAATCATGAAAATGAAAATAATTGCTTTTGTTTAAATAAAGATAAATTGTATCAATTGAAGCTTCTTGTTGAGGAGTTTAAGTTTCAAGTATTGGCCGATGAACTTAAACGGATCAACCGGTTTACCTGGGATGAAAACTATACGCACTTATTAGTTGATAGATTCAGAAAAGGGATGGCAATCATTGAAGAGTACGTTGAAAATAACTACAGCGATTTATTCATTTTCACCGCTAGACTTTACACGTTGAATAGCCTCAGCTTAACCTTTTGCAAGGAGGAAGAATCAATAGTCAGCTAATTAGGGCACCCGCGAAAAAAAGAAGAGCACATATTATGTGCTCTTCTTTTTTTTCATTATAGGGATAGTTGACCAAAAAGATCCTAATTCTATATGCTCCGAGCCCGATCTTATTTGCTTGGCATCGAAGAAATATATTTTTTGACTACTTCATACACATATTCTTGATTGGCTGCTGCTGTATTAGGGTTATATTTACCGCCATTCACTTTATTATTGGATAGCACTCGTATACCTAGGAAGGGCACATCGTAAGCTTTGGCGATTTGTGCTGCCGAAGCTCCTTCCATTTCTTCAACAGATGTACCATATTTCGTATGGAACCACTTAATTCGATCCACTTCATTATTCCAAACGTCTGCAGAACCGATAGTACCATCGACAACCTTACCTTTTGTGTAAGTATCTTTAACTGCATGAGCAGCTGCAAGTAAATCCTTATCTCCTTCGTAGAAGCGTGGTTTTTCAGCATTAGGATCTTCTCCTGCACTTCCTTCAGAAGCCATTAGATCCATTGGTTTCCAAACGGTCGGATCGATTCCTTCGTTTTCAGTTTTATCGGCCGTTTTTAATGAACCTAGGTTTACCGTTCTTTTTCCTAAAACAATATCAAAAACGTTTAAGCTTGGATCATGTCCGCCTGATGTCCCTTGATTGATGATGGCAATAGGGTTATATCTTTCAATGGCCAATGCTGTAGCGGCAGCCGTATTTTCCATCCCTTTACCTGTTTTTGCAACGATTACAGGATAATTGTCTAAAGTTCCAATGTAAAATACAAAATCCCCTGATTTTTCTTCTTTAACATTTTCTAGCTTTTTAGCGAAATTTTCAGCTTCGATTGGCATTGGACCTTGAATCATGATCGGCCTTTGAGTCTTTTTTTCGACCGTTTCATTTTTGGAAGTGGAACTGCAAGCTGCAATCACCGACACGAAAAGTAAAGTAATGATTCCTAATAGAGTGTACTTTTTTAACATGTTTTTTCTCTCCTTAAAAACAAATTATCCAATTGTTTGAAACACTCGCAGTTGTGGTCAAAGAAAAAGGTCCAGAACGGCAGAATGAATGCTGCCTTCTAGACCTACGATAGTCAAAGTATAGATAATCAAGCAAAAGTGAAGCGATTGCTAAATCATTAGCTGCTCAAAAAGCGGGCGGCCGAATACTTTAACTCGTAGTCTAGTTCTTTAACTGGGAACCAGGTAGAAACGCTCAGACCATATTTCCGAGCATATACGAGTAATGATATGTATGATTATTACTTTGCTAATATAACAAACAAATGCTAGATAATCAAACGAAAAGGTGAACATTAAATAAAAAGTATTATTTAATGTTCGTGATTTAGGGGGAGTGGTCCGTAAAAACGTTGATTTCCACTCCAGGCACTCGCTTTCCGCGGGCGGTCGTGGAGCCTCCTCGGCTTGCGCCTGCGGGGTCTCCATTGGTCACGCTTTTCCCGCAGGAGTCTCGTACCTTACGTTCCAATCACTGAAACTTCTTTTTTAAGAAATATTGTAGGGTCTGGCGGTCCATCAACTTTCCGGTAAAAGGAGTTCCGAATTGCTCTCGCCCAGAGCCAAAATTTTAAAGGTAAACTAGATTACTCTTCATAGTTTTTTTCAGTATTCCTTAAAGGGTTGAAGAGATTTGCGACACACCTGCTGAATAACGGTTAGCCAAGACCCCACAGGCGCATGCTATGGTGAGCTCGGCAGACAGTCGGTGGAAAGGGAACGGGTTTCTGCAATAATCTGAAATGTTATCTTGGAAAAACTGTAGGCTAGTCTCATCCCGAATTATGTTTATGACTAGATTATCCTTTAAGTTTTTTTCTGTAATCCCTTAAAGGATGGAAGAGATTTGCGACACTCCTGCCGAATAACTGGCTAGCCAAGACCCCACAGGCGCATGCGCCGCGGAGGCTTGGCAGACAGTCGGCGGAAAGGGAGCGGATCTCTGAAATCAACTGGAATGTTTTCTTGGAAAAACTGTAGGCTAGTCTCAATTATGTTTAGACTAGTTTATCCTTCATGTTTTCTTCTTGTAATCCTCAATGGATGGAAGAAATTTGCGACACTCCTGCCGAAAAACTGGCTTGCCGAGACCCCACAGACACGCTTGCGTCGAGGAGGCTTGGCAGACAGTCGGCGGAAAGGGAGCAGATTTCTGATTTGTCAGGGGCTATCATGATCAACCAAAGTTATCACGACATTTCCTTTTTTATGTCCTAGCTCTACGTATTTGTGAGCTTCGGGAATCTGTTCCAGCGGGTATCGCTTATCAATGACCGCTTTTATTTTTTCAGTTTCGATTAGCTCCTTGAGGAGTAGTAAGTCTTCCGTAAGTACCTTTGCTATTCCCTGTCCTTCAACGGACACGTATCGCCCGTTCGGGGTTAGTGCTTTTTTGCATGTGGCTTTCGAACTTTTCCCGACTGCATCAAAGATGATATCATATTGCTCTTGTCTTTCCGAAAAATCCTCTTCCATATAATCAATTACTTTATCGGCTCCCAATGATTTCACCAATTCAAAATTAGCGGCACTGCATACTCCGGTAACCTCTGTTCCAAAGTATTTGGCCAGCTGTACCGCGGAAGTGCCCACCGAACCGGATGCGCCATAGATGAGGACTTTTTGTCCGTCCTGGATATTGGCTTTTCTGAAAAAATGCAGAGCTGTCGTTCCGCCAAAAGAAACGGCGGCAGCTTCTTCATAGGTCATATTGGCAGGCTTCATTGCGATTGGCCCGTCTTCAGGTAAGCATGTGTATTCGGCATGGGCCCCGAAATTCATTCCAGTCATGGCAAAAATCCGGTCGCCTTTTTTGAATTTTGTCACATTCCTCCCCGTGTCTTTTATCTCCCCGGACAACTCCACTCCGAGTATCGGTTTTCGCGGTTTTCTAAGACCCAGGAAGATTCGCATCGGCAGCCATAATAAGAAAGGGCTATTGAAACTCCGGACTCTTACGTCCCCAGAAGCCACTGTTGCCGCGTGAACCTTTACCAGTATTTCGTTGTCCTTTGGGGTTGGCTTTACTACCTCTTTGAGTTCCAGTACATCGGGTGAACCGTATTTCGTGCATACCATTGCTTTCATCGCAAGTCTCCTTAGTTTTAGATACAATCTTTTAATACTATGATAGAAGCTGTAAGATAAAACTAACGTAACTGAAGTAACTTCTGATGAAATGTTGAAAAGCAGTGATTATTCATGGGAATTCCCTGAGGTAATAAGAGTACGTTCATTCGGATAAAGCCGCGAAACCTTTGGCTTTGCTGAGAAACGGCAAAAGGAGATTAAAGTATGACCATTAACGAAAGACCAAGAAGAATAATTTTAGATTTAGCAGTTACATTAGATGGATTTATTGAAGGGCCGAAAGGAGAAATCGACTGGTGCATTATGGACTCTGAAATGGGGTTCATTGATTTCTTGAATCAAATTGATACTATTTTTTATGGAAGGAAAAGCTATGATTTATGGGGGCAATATACGCCAGAAGATGAGGTATCCGATACTGAAAAAGAAATGTGGAATATCGTTCATGGCAAACAAAAATTCATGTTTTCTAAAACGAAAAAAACCACTGATAATAACGTAACAATCATAAATGATGATATTGTTGAAGAAGTAAATAAAATAAAGAATAAACCTGGTAAAGACATCTGGCTTTATGGAGGGTCAAGTCTTATTACATCTTTTATAAGATTGGGGCTGGTTGATGAATTCAGGTTATCTGTTCACCCTGTTATTTTAGGGGAAGGAAAACCTTTGTTTATTGACATAAAGGAGAGATTGAACCTAACACTGGTTAATACAAAAAGCTTTTCCTCTGGCGTTGTCCAACTTTGCTATCATCTTAGTGAAGAGTAATTGTTAAGCATGATGAAATATACTTGTAAAATGATGAATTCACGAGTAAAACGTTGAAATTCACGAGTAAAACCCAAAAACTGACGAGTAAATGCTTAGAATTCACGAGTAAATCCCCAAAACTTACGAGTAAAGCCATAAATAGGTATCCATACTTGATGTGTGGGTCCCTTTTTTTATACATAATGCAATTTATAAATTATAAAATGTAATATATATGTTGCAAAAAGTAAAATGAATCATATAATAAGGGTAAGCGATGGAATTAAATGGAGGTCGATTAAAGATGAATCTATTTAAACGAACGAAAAAGATCACGGATGAGCGGATTGAGAATGTAAGAAATAAGATTTATAAAGAAATGTTCTATGTCATCTTGGTCATTTGCCTGGCAAGTGCACTTTTCAAATTATATAAATATGGTGCAGGCAGCGGGGAGTTATATCTGGAATTCGCGATCCTTGTTGGAGGGGGGCTGTATTACTTAGCTCGTTCCATTTTCTTAGGTGTATTCTGGGATGAGGTGGAGATGCATGACCGCAACAGCAAAACACCGATGAGCAGGAAGACGGTTCTTGGGGCGGTTGCTTTAGCACTTATCATCGCTATATTCATGGGCGTGAATAGTGCTGTATCCTATGCCGATGGCAGTTCCCAGGGCGTATGGTATTTTGTATTGGTATCGTTTGTATCCGTCATGATCTATTTGCCGATTTTACTTCTGTTTTTTGGCGGTATATACTTGCTGGCGAAGAAAATCGGAATGAAAAATAGCTAAGATAATAAGAAATAGTAGGTGCTGTCCCTTGAAAAATATAAAACTGAAGCTTGCGAGAGTAGAAAAGGACTTGTCACAAGAAGAACTGGCCAAGATTGTCGGCGTATCCAGGCAAACGATAGGATTGATTGAATCCGGAAAGTATAATCCCTCATTAAGTTTATGTGTAGGAATTTGTAAAGCATTATCCCGTACATTGGATGATTTGTTTTGGGAGGAAGACTAATTGGGTATCCATTGACTTGGATATCTTTTTTTTCAGGAATTTATCATCAAAAAATGGGGGAAGGTATAGCATGTAAGCAAAAATCTAACATTCGAGAGGGATGGTTTGATGGATCGTACGATTGGTTACTTACGTGAGATATTGTCTAACTATACGGACCAATATCCTGAAGCGCAGGAAATATATAATAAAATCAAAAGCGGACACTTTCATTCGGAAGAAGAACTCGTCAATAAGCTATCCGGTAAAGAGGCCAGTCTCCTTAACCATATTCTTCCTCAGGAAATCAAGCATGCAAAGGAAGCGAGAGATTCGGAACGGGTCACGCAATTATCAGAGGTATATGAACTGATCATTATATGATGAAACCTTGTCCATGATGATCATGGACAAGGTTTTGTTGGTTTTATTCCATTTCACTAAGTGAATCCATATGACTGGCTATCATGGCGATGATCGTGCTTGCTTCTTCCTTGCTGAAAATGAAATTCGTTTCATCCTTTATCAGGTCATCATCCGCTGTCCGAATCCGATTGATCCGTTTCAGCACACCATCACCCGTCTCCTGAACGATACCGAACTGGTAGGTGACCTCCACTTCATTATCCTGGATATAGGCAGTCACTTCAGGCGTTTCCCAATCTACATCGATTTCGTATATATCGGAATTTTCGCCGTCAGGATCATACAAATCATCATTATCATCATCCATATCCATTTCATATGCATAATCGTAATCATCATCATCTTCTTCCAAATAGTTATGGAAGCTCTCATGGACAGCATCGATGATATCCTCAATATCCGAAAGAATGACTTTGCTGATCTGCCCTAAATCCGGATCGAACGATTCCATATAAAATTCTTCATTATACGGATCAAAAAACAGCGAGGAAAAATAATCCCGCTCATCGTCTTCCAGCTCTGTATAAAACTCGATGCGTGGATGCTTAGACCCGCGCTCCACGATCATACTGCCATTGCGATCGTATTTCTCACAAATTGATTTAAGATGATCCTGCAATTCCCCGCTTACTCTGTCAAACCATTCTAATGACATCAACATCCACTTCCTTTCGAGATTATTATTTCCCAGAAAAGCCGAACATGACATGCCATTTAAAGGCAACTGCAATTTAACTACGCATCGGGAATGTCCGTAATAAAAAAAGAATGTAAAGGGAAAATAAGATAAAGGCAAAACGTTAGATTTCCCTATACCTCTCGATGATAAAGTCAATAAAATACCTGCTGGCTATTGGCAATACCCTTTTATCCTTATACGCCAAAGTAATGGTTCGGATAATAGAAGGAGAGATGCTTTTCGTTACAATATTATAGGGACATTTATGTAAGAGCAGTTTCGGTAAAATCGAAATGCCAAGCCCGTGTTCAATCATGGACATAATCGCATAAGGGTCATATACCCGGTATTGTGTATCAGGTTCAAAATCGAACTGTTTAAAAACCATTAATGGTTCATGGATCACTCCCTCATCCAACAGAATATAAGGATCTTTTAGCAATTCCTCCAAGGAGACTTCTGTGGATGATGTTAAAGGGTGATCTACTGGCATCACAGCCACCATCTCATCTTTTTGCAAGGGAATCGTAGTTAAATCCGAAACATTTGAATTCACAAACCCAAAGTCTACGCTGCCTTCTTTAATCCAGTTCGAGATTTCCGTATAATTTCCCTGATGTAATTGGAAATGTACAGTTGGATAAAGTTCCTTAAAATCCTTGATCAATCCTGGTATCCAATGACATGTAACACTGGAAAAGGTGCCAATACGAATAAGGCCGCTTTGCAGTCCTTCCATCTCTTTATGCTTTTCAGTCAGTTCCCTATGTGAGTTGCAAATCTTCCTGATATATGGCAAAAATTCCTCGCCATCTGGTGTCAGTGTAATACCCTTTCGAGAACGTAAGATAAGAGTGGTGGAAAGCTCTTCCTCTAATGAATGGACCATCTGGCTAATGGCGGACTGCGTATAGCCAAGTTCTTCAGCCGCTTTTGTAAAACTGCCTGTTTCTATGGTTTTGATAAAAGCATAATACGAATTCAACCGCACTGACCCCTTTGCATTAGTAATTCTAATAGAACTATTATAAAAATTGGTTTTACTAATGTAAATGGAAGAAATAAAATATAGTTGGAATCTAAAATTAAATCATGGAGTTGAAGCAGAAAAATAATGAAGATTAACGTTAAATACAGAAATATTATTTATGCATGTTTAATGGCTTTTTGTATGTCCTTTTTTATTTCATTCATATTAGTCTCAATAAATAGGGGGTATGATCATCAATTCTTATCTGCATGGTTAAAAACTTGGTCACAGGCTTTTATTTGTGCTTTCTTTGGAGCTTACTTCTTTCCGAGAGTCATACAACAAATAATGAGAAGAATTAATTTTGTAGAAAAACCGCTCATGATTGAGAAGGATTTATTAGTGAGAGAAGAAGACAATGGATAATGACAGTAGATAATTAAAAGGATTTCCCGATTTTAGTGCTGCCCAAATGATGGGGAGCCTTTTTTGCGTTTCCCTGCAAAATTTCAAGATCATGCTACTTTCATCCTGTAAAAGTTTATATAGAGTGTGAAAGGGGGTGAGTGGCATGGCAAAACAAATTCCAGTTTCAAGTACGTTGCGGATCGATTTTGAGACGGGGTTAAATGATAAAGGGGCTCTCGTTTTCAAGCGGAGGACCTTTTCGAACATCAAGGTCGAGGCGACGGCGGATCAATTGTTTTCGACGGCTGAAGCAATCACAAGTGTGCAGAATTATCCAATGGGTGAAGTGACCCGTGTGGATATGTATTCATTGATTGGCTGATCGTTATTTGGAAAGATGCCGGAAGCGGGGGAGGTGATTGGAAATGGCTAAAGTACTGGAATTGATTTTCGTTACAGAGGAAGGCAAGTCAGCGACGATTTCCGTTGATAATCCGAAGGAGCCGGTCGAAGTGAATACGGTTAAATTGGCAATGGAAAAAATCATTGCGGGGAACGTGTTCGTTACATCTTCAGGGGATTTCGTCGATTTGAAAGCGGCACGCCTTGTTGAGCGGAATGTCGAGGAAGTGGAACTCATCTAAGAACGGGTTTTGTTGGTCACCCAGGAAGAGAGGTGGAAAAAGTGGATCAAATCCTGCCGTTTGTCAGTGATATTGGGTTCCCGATCATTGTTACCCTTTATTTGCTTCATAGGATTGAAACGAAATTGGATACTTTGAATGAAACCCTTGTAGAGCTGCCAGAACGCCTGCGAGAAGGGATTCCGAAGTCAGGTTAAGGATAAGCGGGGAGCCTCATGGGTGATAGCATCCATGAGGCTTTTCCTTTTAAAATGGAAAAGTTTTAATAGATTCTAGTTTTATATCAAAACTATCGGGTATACATAAAACTGTAGCTAGTTCATCAAAAATCCAAATAATAAGGAGGAATTTTAATGGCTAACAACAATGAAAAAATGAGCAGGGAAGAAGCTGGCCGCAAAGGCGGGGAAGCTACAGCAAAAAATCATGATAAGGAATTTTTCCAAGAGATTGGTCAAAAAGGCGGAGAGGCCACTTCCGAAAATCATGATAAGGAATTCTATCAGGAAATCGGCAAAAAAGGCGGAGAGGCTAGAGCCGATCAACGTGATTCCGATGATTGAAAAATGAGCAGGAAAAAGCAGGACTTAATGGCGGGAAAAAAAAGCCGCCGCTAAAAAAAACGATCTGAAGTTTATAGCTAAATCTAGTTTTATGGCTGTTCAAGCGGGTACATGACATATGTAGCTAGTACATGGAAAATCCAAATAATAAGGAGGAATTTTTAATGGCTAACAACAATGAGAAAATGAGTCGTGAAGAAGCAGGACGTAAAGGTGGAGAAACAACAGCGAAGAATCATGATAAGGAATTCTATCAAGAGATTGGCCAAAAAGGCGGAGAGGCCACTTCCGAAAATCATGATAAGGAATTCTATCAAGAGATTGGCCAAAAAGGCGGAGAAGCAACCTCCGAAAATCATGATAAGGAATTCTACCAAGAGATTGGCCAAAAAGGCGGAGAAGCGACATCCGAAAATCATGATAAGGAATTCTATCAAGAGATTGGCCAAAAAGGCGGAGAAGCGACATCCGAAAATCATGATAAGGAATTCTATCAAGAGATTGGTAAAAAAGGCGGAGAAGCCACTTCCGAAAGTCATGGCAAGGAATTCTATCAGGAAATCGGCGAAAAAGGCGGAGAGGCACGGGGCAATCAACGTGATGATTCCGATGATGGAAAAATGAGCCGTGAAGAAGCAGGACGCAAAGGCGGGGAAAAAAGCCGCCGTTAAAATATGATCCAGTGAAACTTATACATGACCGAGGGAGTAAACATTCCCTCGGTTTTTTTATGCCAGCACAGCACATCGCAAAGTGTGCTCAGGGATTAAAGTGGGTAAAGAATAACACCTAGAAAAGAAGAGGTGATGAAGAAGTTGATTGCCCATTATTCATTTCCCCGTTTAAAAGTAGGCGGTGTTACATTCACTGCACGGCATTCATTGCTTGCTCTTGGTCTTGCGGGAATTGCTTATCTGGTTTCCAATAAGAGGAAGCATCAAGCGGTATTCAAAACGTCTTCATTGATGTGCAAAATTGAACGGAAAGAGGATTCCATCAAGCTTATTTGGCCTGATGAAGGTGGTTACTATCGGGTATTCAGGGGGCGAGAGCTGATTTACAGCGGCTCGGAGCCGAAGATTGCAGATCGGGGTCTTGCTCCAGGAACCATCTATACGTACACGATAGATAGCTTGAATGAAAAAGAACAGGCAGTGAACAGGATGAAAATACAGACATCAACGACCGCCGAAAATAAAAAAGAGGATAATATCCTTTTTGATTTGGTATTCACCACAATTGTCGTAAAAGGCCAAGCCAGCCTGGAATGGGAGCCCATCAAGGGAATAAAAGAATATACGATTTATCGAAACGGCGTGGATATTGGGAAAGTGAGCGGATGTTCCTTCAATGATCGGAGTATTAGTGAAGATCAGGAATACACATATACCATTAAAGCGAAGCGGCCCCTTCCGCGCTCGGAGCAGGAGTCCTTTGCCGTGAAATCCCTTGTAGCTAGTATTGTCGGAACCGTAAAAAAAGGTTCATCCCAAGCAAAGGCGGCGATCGAGGAAATAACGAATACTAAAAAAATAGGACCTGTAAAACAGCTTTTGCAGTCAGTTGAAAACGATGTGGATGGTAAAAGGAAAAGAAATTGGCAGCTGCGCTATTCCACTTTTTTACCGGAAGAGTGGCTGAAAAACCCCAATCTGGCCTCAAAGGTTCCCTATTTTAAAGGAGACAACCGCGGGTTTGATCCTGAATCATCCCGTTTCCGGACTAGGGTCGATGTGTTCATTCACGAAAAGGAAAGGGAAGCCGAGATTGAATTTTCCAAAGCGGTCGGGAAAAGTGAGGCTTACAACCATGATGGGGATTTCCTTGAGGAGGGAGTGGCCTCGGATGAAGGTGTTATAGTGAAGCGCGTAGTATCCAATCATGAGAAAACGACAATCCAGCTGACACACTCTGTAGGCAATCCGATCATCATTTCACCTGCCGTGGATTATAAAGTGATCGGGACCTTTTACCGAAATGGTGAAATCAATATCGCCGGCTATCATGATCAGGCCCCGCATCACGAAGTCTACCTAAAGGAGGCAGATGACCAAAACTGGAAACCGCTGCACCTAGCGGAAAACAAAGGGCTCGAAATGATGGCGCACCCTACGGCCAATCATTTATGGAGATACTCCACATTCACACAATGAAAAGGACGAAAAGCCAAGAGCGCTTATCGTCCTTTTTTTTGTTTATTAGCCTTTGTTATAGGAAAGCATTGATTTTTTTATAGTCCCGTTAAAATACCTGTTCCAAATCTATGAGAAGATGTGAAACAAGATTAAGTCATTATAAATGTGGTAATCCTTGTATGACTATCCGTATACCTTTTTGCTTGAAACCTGCTAGACCAGAGTAGCAGCTATTAAGTTATTTGCAATTATTAGTGAATTTTCGGTAATGATCGCTTTTGTTATATCTTCCAATTTTCCCTATTGGTTTTTGGCTAATTAGTTATTTAGGAAAATTTAATTTAACTAATTATTGATCAAAAATCAAACGAAAATAAAATACAATAGTCCTAATTTATATAAAATATGGTAAAATATATCTAGTGTTTATTTTGAGAGATAATATTTTAATAAAAAATTTGAACTGGAGATGTGTTAGTTGAAAAAAATCATTTCATGTATTGCGGTTTTTATCTTAATATTTTCATTTTTTTCACAGCCTCGTGTAAGTAAAGCAAAGAATCAAAGCGAAAAGAACTATTTAGTAGAGTTTAATAAAAAATTGGATACTAAATTAATTGAAAAAGAGGGAGGGGAAATCAAAGGGAAATACAAGCATTTTAAGACTGCAAAAGCATCATTAACAGCTGATGAATTATATAAAATAAAGAAAAATCCAACTGTAAAATTGATTGAAGAAGATGTAACAGTACAATCTACTCCTTTAAATGGAGAAACATACCTTGAAAATGAATATAGTTGGGGAACAAAACGAATTAATGCTAATAAAGCTCATGAAAATGGTATAACAGGAAAAGGCATTAAACTTGCAATTTTAGACACCGGGATTTCTAATCAATCTAGGATAGTAGTAGAAAAGCAAGCTTCATTTATAGATAGTGAAGAAGATATTATAGATTTAAACGGTCATGGAACAGCAGTATCTAGTATAATTGCAACTTCATATGAAAATTCTGGATTCCACGGAGTAGCTCCAGATGTTAAATTGTATGTTGGGAAAGTACTTGATCAAAATGGTACAGGACAATATAGTGATATAATTGAAGGAATTGAGTGGGCAATTGAAGAAGATATCAATATTATAAACATGAGCTTCGGTGGTAGTAAAGAGTCTGAAATATTGAAAAATGTAATTGATAAAGCTTATGATCAAGGAGTCTTAATGATTTCTTCAGTAGGAAATGAGGGGACTGAAAAAGTTACTTATCCGGCTGCCTATGATAATGTAATTGGTGTTGGAGCATCAGACTTCTATAATCAAATGAGTTCACTGTCTAATTATAGCGATCAATTAGAATTAGTTGCCCCGGGAGTAAATATCCAAACTTTAGATTTAAATGGCGATCATATAACAGCAAGTGGTACTTCTATAGCTGCCTCATATGTTTCTGGAGCTGCAGCTCTTCTTTGGTCACAAAATATAAACCTTGATAATAAAGAAATGCGCACAAAATTAAAAGACTACGCTACAACACTAGAAAATCAAAAAAAATATAATTTGGTAAATGTTGATCCTTCTTTCTCTCAATATGTTCCAGATAACATCCAAACAGATTCGAAACAAGATGAATTAACCGAAGAGGAATTGGCATTTCTAACTGAAGCTGGTTGGTCAGAAGAAGCTATTGATGGAACAACTAATGAAGAAATGAAAGAGTTTATATCTGAAGGAGCAATGAACCCTGACTATTCTGAAACTACGTATACATTTGTGCCGGAAGATGAAATTAGTGGGGATGTACAAGCTCAAAATTTAAAGAATGGTGGAAGTATTACTCTAAAGGTAAGTGCGTCTTATCTTGGAATTAAGAATAGTAATGAAAAACAGTTTAAAATAAATGGTAGTTATAATTGGAATAGCATGCCAAAAAATCGGTACGTGGATCTTTTTGCTCTTGCCTGGACTGATAACGCTTGGTATAAATCTACAAGTAAATTATCTCATACTTATTATGGTGCAATTCCTATTACTGAATCTGTTACTGTTTTTAAACCTTCTTTAAAAGCGGGTATGTCGTGGAAAGTAGACCTACGTGCTGGATCACATGATGATATAGGGAAATTCACTCAATATATTTATCTACCTAAATCTGCTTCAAGTAAAAACAATGGACCTTTACAAGCAATAGTAGAATATTCTCATGCTTTCACAACGATAACTCCATCTATTGGTGGTGGCTCAGGAGGTTTTTCATATGGAATTTCTACAGGAACGGGTAAAGACTACGCGGATAATCCTCCTATAAGCAGTGTAAAAAGTTACTAAATAAATAGTTAGAGTAACAAAAAAGAGAGAATAAAACATGTAATATTCAACATTTGGAAGGGGTATCTTGTGCGAAAGTTAATTATTGGTATTGTGATTATTTCATTAATAATATTTGCCTATTACTACTACATTGCTCAAATTGATAAAAAGAACAATAAACTCGATCTTAACGTCGAACAATCCCTTGAACATCAATTGACAACAAAAGACTATGAGAGTTTTACATATAAAATTACCAATAATACAAATAAGAACTTTAATTTGCTATTTGCTACAGGTAACGAAATAGACGTAGAATTCAAAACAATAACGAATAGTCCAATTAAAGAGGGTACTATCATTACTGTTGAATCTCAACCGACTAAAAAACATAAAAAAGATTTTAATAAAGGAGACACATGGGAGTATACTATAAAAATTAATTCGAAGTTGCTTTCAAAAGGAGACTATCAATTAACTGCTCAATTTATTCCAAGTAATGCTAGTACTCTTAATAAAGTTGAGCAAATAATAACTCACCCTTAACAAATACATAAACACACTTCATAAATATTGTTCTTTAATGTACTAACCACATTTGTTAAAGAGTCGTACCGGCAATTCTATAACGTAAAAAAAGGTAATTCAGCTGAATTACCTTTTTTACGTTATAGAAAGCCAATAAAGAGACTAATATAACGAAAGCAGAAAATTAAATACCTTTTCCATCTGTGTTTTCATTCCGAGCTTAATATGTCAGTTAGGGGCTTCGATTTACAATGTTTACTTCCCGGTAAAGAGCGATTAAAGTGTATCTAGATTAATTTCCGGTTTTTCACTGGCAACTGCTATTAATTTTATCTGCTCCTACCCCAAACTTCTGAAGATGTTTAGCCTATTCTCGATTTTCTTTCCCTAAGTTCGAACTTTTTCTCCACGGTCTTTAATTAAATTAACATTAATGTTTGCAAGTCTATTTATAAAAACCGCTTTCGAACACTTGGCGACGGCAGCATACAGCTTTCTTCTTTCTTTCCGAACCATTTGTAACGGTTCCTGGCAATGAAATCATAAACGAAGTTCCGGATGAAGCTTGGGACGATGATGAAACCGTAAAGCAATTTCCATGCCCCTTGTAAGCCGCGGCAAATCCTCAAGGCTGCAGACGATTTATAGTAGGCCTTATCCTTTTCAATCAGCACCATGCTATCTATATCTGCAGGAACATCATACTTCTTCAGCAACTCTTGTCCTGCCTCACTTTGAAGCGAAGCGTAATGAAAAAGCCCCTGCGGATCCCGCTTGATAATGAACTGGACACTCGAATCGCAAAAGTTGCATTCACCATCAAACAAAATGACCGGATTCATGAACATTCCTCCTATAGAGAGACGTTAACATACTCATGCTTATATAATACACTACCCGTTTTGAAAAGACGAAAACGTCTGGAACTGCCTGGAGTTTTGATGATGGAAGAGATTGTTCGTTCCGGCAAGTCACTAACGGGTACGTAAGCCAATTGGCGGGTGGATTTTGACTGTTATCAAACTGTTATTTTCCATTAACTAAACTGTAAACAAGCTGTGATATGGTAGATACTCCAATGAAGTTCCAAGCCGGCAATCCTATAGTAGAGGAACGCCGGCTTTTTCATTCAAACCATAAATGAGGGTTAGAAAATATAACTGGCAGTTTCTTTATAGGAGGTAAGATTTCATGAAACGTGATCCGTATTTTGACAATGCGAAAGCTGTCTTAATCGTACTAGTTGTTTTGGGGCACACATTAGCTAGAATGGTGGAAGAAAACCAATGGATTTTAACTATTTATCTGTTTGTTTTTTCATTCCATATGCCAGCTTTTATTTTAGTATCCGGTTATTTTTCCAGGAAGATAAAAAGCAAAAAGGACCTCTGGGGGCTCATTAAGAAAATATTAATTCCCTATGTAATATTCCAGGTGATATATACCTTCTATTATCGGAAGGTATTTGATGAACCAATAGACTTCACAATATTGACTCCAAGATGGGCTTTATGGTTCTTAATAAGCTTATTCTGCTGGAATATATTATTGTTTGTATTTTCCTCCAGGAAATATGGAATCGCCCTTTCAATCATTGTCTCTCTAATAATCGGTTACTTTGGTGAAGTGAATGAATGGTTAAGTTTGTCGAGAACCTTCTTTTTCTTTCCTTTCTTTTTAATTGGTCATTTTTTAGAAAAAAATCATTTTGAATGGGTTAAAAAGAAAAGTAATGCCCTGATCGGCTGGGCTGTACTAGGGTTGATCTTTATAGGTATTTATTTCTATGGGGAAATGACTTGGAGGGAATGGTTTTATGGCCGCTTAGGTTATCAGGAATTAATGGAAGGCTCCATTGCCCTCGGTTTTATATATAAGTTACTCGTATATTTAATTATGGGAGCAGCAACTTACTGTTTTTTATGTATAGTTCCTAAAAAACAAACGTTTTTTACTGAAATAGGATCCATTACATTAGGTATTTATCTTTTTCATATGTTTTTCCTGGAATATGTTTACAACTCATTTATTTATGATTGGATCAAAGAAAGTGGCCAATACTATGTTTTATTAGTCATACCTGTAACCATAATATTTATATTATCAAGAAAACCGATAGTAAAAGTGGAATGTGCGTTAATAGGAATGAAAATGAAAACATAACAGAAATCTACCTATAAAGTAAATATCCCTTCAGTTTAAAGGTGTGAGTTAGGTTTTATCTAAATTTCAAAACAGAGTTGATTGGAGCGGGTGTTCGAGACTCCTGCGGGAAAAGCGCGTCAAGGGGAGACCCCACAGGCGCAAAAGCGCCGAGGAGGCTCCCGGACCGCCCGCGGAAAGCGAGTGCCTGGAGTGGAAATCGACTTGGTGTTTTAAAAGTAAAACTGCAGGCAGGGCTCATCTAAACCATGTTTAAGACTAGTTTATCCTTCATGTTTTTTCCTGTAATCCTTAATGGATGGAAGAAATATGCGACACTCCTGCCGAAAAACTGGCTAGCCGAGACCCCGGAGACGCTTGCGTCGAGGAGGCTTGGAGGCAGTCGGCGGAAAGGGAGCGGATTTCTGAAATCAACTGGAACTTTTAATCGAAAAAACTGCAGTCAAACTCGCTTTTCTTAGAGTTTCACTACAGCCAGAGCCCTTCCGTTTGAAGGGTTTTTTCATGAAAAGAAATTTCCAGGTATTAAGTGAGCTGCTAAAAAATCCGTTTAATGGGGATTAAATGGAGGCTCCACTAAAAGGGTTACAACCCTTTTAAAGTTATTTCAGGAAAGAAAATGAAGGTGATTGCCCGAAATGTTTCCAAAATTATTAAGGGGTAATTACTTTTGTATTTCACTTTCAATAAAACAACTTTAAACATTCAGATTTATTTTATTATAACTATATAAGATTTAACTATCATCAAAGGAGCGGCATATGAAAAAGTTTTTCATCATCTTCATTTTGGCTTTAATCCCTTTCGCCTCTACGAAGGTAAGTGCAGAATCTGACTTACCTCTCAATAGTGAAGCCGGGATCATTATTGATGCGAAAAGTGGAAAAGTATTATACGGAAAAAACATGGATAAACGTATGTATCCAGCCAGTCTAACGAAAGTGGCCACGGCGATATATGCTATAGAACACGGGGATAAGAACGAACTGGTGACTGTTAGCAAAAAAGCGGCGAAGGCAGACGGGTCTTCGGTATTTATTGAACCTGGGGAGGAAATAGAGCTTTCCAAATTAATTGCAGGCATGCTAATCAACTCCGGAAATGATGCAGCCATCGCAATTGCCGAGCATATGTCTGGCAGTGAAAAATTGTTCATGGAAGATTTGAATGAGTTTTTAAGAAAAGAAGTAAACGTTACCGATACTCATTTTACGAACCCCCATGGATTGTTTGACAAAGACCATGTAACTACGGCCAGTGACCTTGCGAAAATTACCCAATATGCAATGAAAAATGAAACATTCCGTGAGTATTTTGGGAAGAAGGAGTTACCATGGGAAGTGGAAACATGGGACACAACTCTGATTACCCATCATAAAATGTTAAAAGGCGAACTCCCCTATAAGGGAATAACCGGCGGGAAAACCGGTTTCGTAAGTCAATCCGGCTACACCCTGATTTCTACTGCAACTAGAGGAGAACAGGAATTGATTGCTGTCACTCTAAAAGCTCCTTCAGACAAAGTTGCCTACTCTGATACCAAGCTTTTATTCAACTATGGCTTTGAAAACTTTAAATCAGGAAAAATTGATAAAAAAAGCAAACTTTATTCAGCGGATTACTCTAATTCCTACACGCTGAACGAAGACATATACTATACTCATTTAATCAGTGATCAACCTAGTCTAAAAACGAGTAATGATGGAGTGCTTTCAATCATGAACCAAGAAGGGGAAGCAATCGACTCCTTTGACCTTAAAACGGTCGCTGATGTTAGGAACACAGTATTGCCTGCCCCGATTAAACAAGAAACAATCAATGATAAGCTAATTAAATTTTCTGTCCCATCTTTAGGGTTGGGAGGATTTTAAAACTTGTTCCTATACATACCCCAGTTTATAAAAATAAAAGTGTGCCCTTATCATCCATGAATGATAGGTGTACTCTTTTATTTTTATTGATGATCCGAGGACAGGAATATACTAATCGGACAGCACAAAGGTACCTGAATTGGAAATGGAGTATATGACCATAATAGTATTAAAAAAACTATTAGGGATGATTTCATGATGTATATCTATAATGATTATGGGGGTACACATACCACGTCTTTGGCTGCCGCCTATCATTTAAAACAATTACCTCAATCGGAAAGAAAACTAACTTCTGAAGAAATATTAAATGTGAAATATTTTAATAAATTAACGAAAAAGGAATTTGGAAAGCTGATTTTTCGCGGGATCGATGAAGATGGTAACTCCGTTTATACAATGGGACATAAAAGAGAGAAACTCGTTGTACCGGCATTAAAAGAATTGACTTTACTACTGGAGGAGAAATTTCACTTTAACGAAAAAATAGTATTCTCCAATACATCCCCTACTGTCCCTATTGCCATGTCTATAGGGGGATTTTTATCAAGAGCATTAAAAATTGATTTCATAGGTGTGCCATTATTAATTATAGGCACCAAACAATGCTGTGATAATATTTTTCGCTTGGTTGAAAACACGAAACAAATAGGAAAAGCAGCTAATGGGGAAAAAGTGATTATAATAGAAAATGAAAAATATAAGTAATCCTGTTAAAAACTTACTTAGCCCATCAAAATTCGTTTTTGAAAGTGCAGGCTGTCAACTGTATAGGGATACAAGTCAACAATTGATGTTGGCTTTTTTTGTTACGCTTCTGGATGGATTCATGCTATACAAGAGGTGGTGCTTGCACTTAATCGAACAATAAACCACCACCCGGAAGTGGAGGTTTATTAATGAATCGAGGAAATTACTGTTCTTGCAGGCTGTTTACAGAAACACTTTGTTTTTTATTTGGATCATCAAGGGGATGGATTGTAGCTGTTCCATTTTGTTCATCCACGTGCTCAATGTAGATACTTTCCTCATTATAGGTTACAGTAACCATATTTGGTGAAGAAGCAATTTCTTCTGCTCGTTGTGCGTTCATTTTAGCCACCTCCTTTGAATTTGCAACATGTTTAATATTTGTTCCGATTTACTTAGATATACTAGTTGTAATTAAAATTCTTCCAAGAATCCCTTACTTAACGAACTGGTGGGTGAGTTATTTGTATGGCAGTTTTTAAATGTTTCGATAACGCAGGATAGTTCAAGATAAAATCAGTTGATATAATTACAGAAAATTAAAAAAGTATAGGGGGATGTAAAATGAATAATGAAGGATTTTCGATTTCTACTAA
Organism: Peribacillus sp. FW305-BF15; assembly: GCF_058783805.1. Classification (NCBI taxonomy): domain Bacteria; kingdom Bacillati; phylum Bacillota; class Bacilli; order Caryophanales; family Bacillaceae; genus Peribacillus; species Peribacillus sp. FW305-BF15. Next base: position 82,305 of record NZ_JBYSYV010000002.1, read on the forward strand.
TAAAAAGTATCTAGATGTAGATGTAATACATGATTTTTTGAATCATGAAGCTTACTGGTCAAAGGGGATAACTAAGGAAACAGTAATAAAGTCAATTGAAAATACGACCTTATGTTTTGGGGTTTATAAGGGTGAAATAGGAAATGAAGGTTGTGATCAAGTTGGATTTGCAAGGGTAATAACCGATTTAGCAACCCATGCATATCTTTGCGATGTGTTTATATTACCTGACTATCGTAAATTAGGATTATCAAAATGGTTAATGGACGTTATCACCAACCATTCCGAACTAAAAGAGGTTCGCAGGTTTATGTTAGCCACGAATGATGCACATTCATTATATAAAAAATACGGTTTTAATGAGATTGATAAACCAGAGCTATTTATGCAAAAAGTCGGTAAAACCCCATTTCAACAATAAGTACTTTTAACACAAAGGGATTAGACCCTGCATAATCGTGCACAGAAAGTCGGATGTTTCATTTCAACTCCTGCTATTCTATTGATATAAGGGAGGTCATTGAATGGATTCGCTCAAAAATATGAATGGTGCCATTAAATTCATTGAAGAAAATCTTACGAACGAAATTGATTTTAAAGAAGTTGCAAGGCTCGCTTATTGCTCGGAATATCATTTTAAAAGGATGTTTTCCTTCCTTGCCGGTATTTCACTATCCGAGTATATCCGCCGAAGACGGCTTACACTTGCAGCGTTTGAGCTTAAAAATAGCAACATAAAGGTCATTGATATTGCGATAAAGTACGGGTACAGTTCACCAGACTCGTTTACAAGGGCGTTTCAGCATTTGCATGGTATCACGCCATCAGAAGCGAGAAGTAATGGCCATTCACTTAAAGCCTATCCACCGATGTCCTTCCAATTATCCATTAAAGGAGGCAGTGAAATGAACTATCGAATTGAAGAAAAAGAGGCATTTCACATAATTGGAATTAAAAAAAGGGTTCCAATCATTTTTAACGGGGTCAATCCAGAGATTGCATCTATGTGGAAAAGTTTAGACGAGAAAACGATAAATGAACTTAAAAACTTATCGAATGTCGAGCCATTAGGGCTGCTTAGTGCATCCGCGAACTTTTCCGAAGGCAGGTTGGAGGAAAAAGGGGAGCTTGATCATTATATCGGTGCAGCTACAACGAGGGAATGTCCAGATAACTTAACACAGCTGAATGTTGATGCGTCTACATGGGCGGTATTCGAAGCAGTCGGCCCCTTTCCTGAAACACTGCAAAATGTTTGGGGACGCATTTATTCCGAATGGTTTCCATCCTCTAACTATGAACAAAGAGAAGGGCCGGAAATCCTTTGGAATGAAAATAAAGACATAACCTCACCAACATTTAGAAGTGAAATATGGATCCCCGTTATAAAAAAGTAAGTTTACCAGGCGAAGAATTTATCGAAAAAGCTGTCTTCCGGCAGCTTTTGCTTATGGAGCAAACAGGGAAGGATAAGGGAATAAGAGCTGGGTATAATTTGCTTTAACGAGCTATAATGGTGGATAGAAAGTGCTAATATAAGGAGATTGGAAAATGCCTGTTATTGAGTATCAACAATTTATTAAAGCCCCAGTTGAATTATGTTTTGACCTAGCGAGGAGTGTGGATATCCATACCAAAACGACAGCGAACACTAAGGAAATGGCTGTTGATGGTGTGACAGAAGGGTTATTAGAGGAGGGAGATGCTGTTACTTGGGAAGCCATTCACTTTGGTATTAAACAAAGGCTGGAAGCCAAAGTGATACTAATGGAAAAACCAAATAAGTTTGTAGATATTATGGTGAAGGGTGCCTTCCATTCCTTCGTACACACACATCAGTTTAAAGAAGAACCAGGCGGAACTATAATGATGGATACATTTCAATATAAGTCACCGTTCGGTCCAATTGGGGTATTAGCTGATAAGTTGTTTTTAGAGAAGTATATGAGGGCATTTATCGTTTCTCGTGCAAAGGCACTGAAAAAGATTGCCGAGAATAGGTAATATCCTTGTTTAAGACTATACTCTGCTATCATGGGTTGCTGCGGCAGCCTTTTTATGTTCCCCTAGTACCAGGAGGAACTAATTCACTGATTAAGAATGAAGGAGTTGATGAATAATGAAATGATTTCCTGATGATGAAGATGGACAAGTGTTATAAATGCTTTATAGAACTAATGGGTGCTTAGCTGAAGTTCGGAGCTGTCTTTATAACCGGCACCCTAAAGATTAGTGAATGGCTCGGCTCAGCGGTACAACCGTGTTAGGCCCGCGGATACAACCGACCGTTAATTATAATTACGGATCAAATCGTTTGCTGCGATTAGATCTTTTCTTTTGTTTTTATAAGAATAACATAAACAGAACAAATGTTCCAGAGTTAATGTGTAAAATTATTACTTTTTTTCAAAAATAAATCTTTTAAAAGGATATAGTCGATTCTCTTGAAGATGAACGGACAGGATAGTTAAGCAGCAAGCGAATCATAAATCATATTTTCCAAGGTGGCGCAAAATGAGACTGACGATGGGTATGTATTTGTTTCGGAAATGTGATAAAGGGCAACCGAATGAGTACTCAAAACATGTGAGGTTGACATGACTCATCTTTTGGGAACAAAAAAAGTACTTTGATAATTAAGGTATCAAAGTACTTTTCATTTAACAAACTACCAATTCCATGACATATGACACCCAAAGTCAACATGGCATTTATTCTGCTTACAACAATGATCGTAATGCTCATTATCGCAGCGTTTTTTCTTCTTACAATCGCAATGCTCATTATCGCAGCGTTTTTTCTTCTTACAATCATAATGCTCATTATCGTAGCGTTTTTTCTTCTTACAATCGCAATGCTCATTATCGCAGCGTTTTTTCTTCTTACAATCGCAATGCTCATTATCGCAGCGTTTTTTCTTCTTACAATCGCAATGCTCATCATCGCAGCGTTTTTTCTTCTTACAATCGCAATGCTCATTGTCGCAGCGTTTTTTCTTTTTACAATCGCAATGCTCATCATCGCAGCGTTTTTTCTTCTTACAATCGCAATGCTCATCATCACAGCGTTTTTTCTTCTTACAGCAATCGTGCTTCTCATTATTGCAGCATTTTTCCTGCTTCCAACAATGATCGTGATGCTCATTGTCACAGCATTTCTCCTGCTTCCAACAATGATCGTGATGCTCATTGTCGCAGCATTTTTCCTGCTTCCAACAATGATCGTGATGCTCATTGTCGCAGCATTTCTCCTTCCAACAATGATCATGATGCTCATTATCACAGCATTTTTTCTTCCAACAATGATCGTGATGCTCATTATCGTAGTGTTTCTGCTTACAACAATCCTCGTGATAATACATGGAAATGTCACTCCTTTCTATCTTTTAAAATATGAATAAAGGCAAAGCCTCCTCTATTTAGAGAGGGCTTTGCTAGTCAAGATTAAAAACTAATCAACACCGTCATTTACGGAGCAGGAAGAGTATTAGTTGTTGGAGTAGTTGTAGTTTCACAACGACGTTCATTTACGTCGCAAATACCACCGTGTTTATCTACAATAACTTGTCGAGTCACTGTAATTGTAGTGCGTAGTACAATCTTGACTAAAATAGCATTGGCAGTAATAAGTCCTGTAGGGCCGATGACTGGAACGCCTGGTTGAGCAAAGATCCCTTCTATTGTTAATGGGGGTTCTACTACCATATCCTCAGGGCAGGCACCTGGAAAATCTGTATGCTCCTGGAATGGTAAACTAGTTGCAAGTGTGGCTGTTAAAACAGGAGCGGTTGTTCCTGGTGCCGTAAACGTTACCGTAACAGTTACAGGAATAAGCCCGATGTTAACAACTTTGTCCCTAATAATTGTCGTGTTACGGGTAATACCGGCTAGATTCGGTACAACAGATACTGATCTAATTGTGGATCCAGCTGGTATAACAGGAGTAAACGCGGTAAAAGGAAGTGTTGTTTCTGCAACCTTTTGTACCGCTTTTGAGCCTACAACTGAATTAACTAGGACACAGTCGCTGTTTAATGGTGCAGCGAGTTGGCGAGCCGGAGCTTTAAAATTGCAATCGCAAGCAGAATCGCAAGACCCACAAGATTTACATGAGTTATGTTCAAGCCTTGATCTTGATTTTTGGCCAAAACAGTCGCTATCGTTAAAACAAACAGAACCCCAGTTACTGTTTAATGGATTTTTATTACCTAAATTTCCCACAAAATCACAATCCTTTCTTGTAACACTTTTTTTTTCGAAAATGAAATGGAGTGTAGTATTGAACCATACTAAAGCACTGCCAAAAGTATTTTCGGAGTAGTTACAAAATATACTATTAATAAATTAAGGAAGTTGCTTGGACATGTTGCTTATATTTCCAGACAAACTGTAAATAGTTTATAGGGTTATAATTTAGCCTTAGAGGAAGTATGGAACGCGGTAAAGAAATGGATGAATCCAAAAGGGAGGCAAAAAGTTAAACATTGGAAAGCAGTGCCTACGAAAATACTGATAAACGCAAAAAGGGCTTGTTTGCTCGAATTTTTGGAAAGTGAACAAAGAAGTCCTAGGCTCGTGTTAAGGCATCTTTCCATTACCAAAGTTTAGATCTATGAGGTTTATAGAGGGAACTTCAACCGTTAACTTTTTAATAATGTTAAAAAATAGGCGTGTCTCAATGTGTATTTTACCGTTTTTCTAATCCGGCTGGGGTTGGTAAAGGGTAAAGTATGCCTATTTGTCTTCCGGAAAGGAGAAAGATCCCATGTTGGAAGGGTTGAAAAATTTTAGACTACAGCCAGTTCTTCAAAAGAAACTCTCGTTTTTCGGATGCCCCAATTTAGAATAGAACCATTTGAGCTGAAGATTAGACAAGATCCGCTAGAAAAGTTAATGCATAAAATTAGATTTTTTCATTAATTTTTTTGTTTAATTACCATTTATAGGAGGAAATAGTCTCGCAATATTAAAAAACAAAAATATCTTATTCAGAAGGAGGAGAACTTTAAGTCATCAAATTTCATTTTAGCTGTTCTCGCTGCCAAAAAAGGATCTGTTGTTGTCCCCTTGTTCATCAAGGGACCAAATGAGAAAAAGGAGTTCCAGCAGGACCACCAGGAACTACAGGGCCACAAGGACCATCAGGATCAGTATTAGACTTTGCGGGTTGTAGTCGTTGCCATGCGGACTTGGAGTTTAATTGGTAGGTAAAGTATGCCTTTTTTTTCTTCTGGAAAGGAAGAAAATCGATGTATGCGGCTGGAAGACTTACAGCACTTCTTCAAATGTGATACCCTCGTTTTTCGGATGCCCCAATTTAGAATAGAACCATTGAACTGAAGATTAGACAAGATCCGCATAGAAAAGTTAATGTATAAAATTAGATTTCTTCATTAATTTTTTGTTTAATTACCATTTATAGGACAAACAGTGGCGCAATATTAAAAAACAAAAATATATTATTTACTAAGGAGCGTGATTTTATGTCAAATAATTTTAATTTTTGCTGTCCTCGCTGTCACAATAGAATCTGTTGTTGTCCCCCACTTCATCAAGGGTCAAAAGGAGAAAAAGGAGATAATGGAGTTCCAGGAGCTAGAGGTCCACAAGGACCAGCAGGACCAGCAGGACCAGCAGGACCAGCAGGACCAGCAGGACCAGCAGGACCAGCAGGACCAGCAGGACCTCCAGGAGCACCGGGAGCACCGGGAGCACCGGGAGCACCAGGAGCTGGTGCGATCATTCCATTCGCATCCGGTATTACTCCTGCAGCATTAACTATTGTTGCAGGTGGACTCGTTGGTACTTCAAGTGCTATTGGGTTTGGAACTGCTATTCCTGGTCTTACTATTCTTGGAGGCACAATAGACCTAACAGGCCTTCTTAATGAGGCATTTACGGTTCCGCGTGCTGGAACCATTACCTCGATAGCTGCAACCTTCAGCACTACAGTTGGATTAACTCTTCCTGTTGGTACAGCAACGATCACAGCACAATTATTTCGAGCACCGGCAGGAAGTAACATTTTCACTGCAATTCCAGGTGCTACTGTAGTATTAGCTCCACCTCTCACAGGTATAGTTTCTATTGGTACTATTAGTCAAGGGATTACTGCAGGATTGGCAATACCAGTAAGTCCGGGAGAGCGTCTAATGATGGTTTTCTCTGTAGCAGGCACTGGAATTACTCTTGCTACTGCCGTGGTTGGTGCTGCCAGTGCGGGGGTTGCAATCAGTTAATTTCGCTGCATTACCATTAGTCGAAACTCTCTAGCACAAAGAACGGTAGTTCACTAGGTAAGACTGAATTACCGTTCTAGTGCTGTAATTTGCGGTAAATGGCTTTAAAATGCTTAATTATCTGGACTTTACTAGTCTCGCAAGTTAATTCAAGTAAATAAAACTTAATGCGGACAAATAAAAAGGCCACTTCCTTATTAAGGTAGACGCCTTTAACGGAAATGACTGATTGAATTGCAACCGTTAACTTTGCAGAGAAGAAGGGGACACTTTAAATGGTGTTTCCTTTTTTTATTGGATTACGTAAGGAAAAAAGGCAGCCATTACAAAAAAAATCCTGCAATTAAACCCAATCGGTGCATATCAGTTGTGAATTTTAATAGTACTTACACAAATATATAAAGAAATAAAAGTGACCAATAGCATAGAACATTGAGCTGCTTGAAAAGGATAAAAGAGAGTAATTTCTTTTTATCCTTTTTTTCATTTTTTTGTTTTTTGGTTAGGTCAATAAGAAGCCGAATATTCATCTAGTGCAAAAAAGATTATGGAGCATATAACCGCAAAGATAAAGAAACCTCCCGGGTCAATTAAGTATGTAGCCAATCCGAAACCAATATGTATGAATCCAGATAACCAGAAACGTATATTGGAAAACTTCATTGAGATGAATTCAGAAATTAGTGATACTGGTAAACCATAAAAGAAATTCCCAATCAAACTATAAAAAAGCACAACCATAATGATCAGGAAATCTCCATCTAATTTAAAGGATGGTTCTTCAAAAAACGAGACTAGAAATAAACCAATTGTAAAGGTCACTGATGAGTAGAAGGCCACTTTAATTTTTCTGAATTTGTCTTTAAACAGAGATTTCCTAATGACAGGAAATACGAACGCAATCGTTATAAAAGCGATTAACGTTTTAATTATTATTGGAGTAGTTGAAACAAGTATGATTGTCAACAGAACAGCCATGGAAAAAACAAGAATATAAGAATTTCCTTTTATCATAAATACCTCGGACCTTTTTAGCTTCATTGTACAATAAGCTTGAATTAGTGAGAATTGGATGTCGCAAACAATCATTAATTTCAATGAGTAAATAAGGTGTCAGGCGGAGCTGCATGAAATCTCCAAACGGTAAAAATAGGCGCTGATAAACTGTTGATTTTAGGTCGTGCGGGTGGTTGAAAAAAGTTTCTGGTGATTTTTGTGTCATTATCCTATTTAGAACATAAGTTGAATTAACCCATTTAATTTCTTCCTCCTAAAACAAATAAGGAGATGTTTCTATTGTCAAATTGTGGTCATGATTCAAATTGCGGTTGCGGTAACGATGTTGGTGGATTTGGTGGCGGTTTCGCTTTTATAGTCGTATTGTTTATCCTCTTAATCATCGTTGGAGCTGCTTGTTTCGGCGGCGGCGATAGAGGAAACGATTGTTATCCCGTTCAAGGATATGGCGGTTTCTGCTAACAAATGCATAAAGAAAAGCCGACCTTTATTGGTCGGCTTCCTTTATGCAAACTATTTTAATTATCGCGAAGTAAGCTTTATGACTGATTTGATAATCATATCCCAGTCGTGACTATGAATTTCATGCCCTGATCCATCAAGAGTCACTAATTCAGCTTGAGGGATGGCTTTCGCAAGAGCAAGTCCGTGCTCGTATGGCAAGGCTGGATCTTCTGTGCCGTGGATGATGAGGACAGGTATGGAAATCTCACCCATTCGATCGAAATATTCGTCTCCTCCAGCAAGCATGGCATGATTGAATCTGCTCGGTAGCTGCTTGGCACGGTCTGCTTCTCTTTTTGCCAGTTTATGCATTCTTTCCTGCTCATAGGGTTTGGAACCGGCTAAAGTTTTCCATCCATCCGCAAGATAAGCGATGACCGTCTCCCGATTTGACCAATCAATGGAAGCGCTTTTTGCATGATGATCCAATATGCTCTGGTCCATTGGAGGCAGTTTTTCCATTACAGTCCCGAACACGCTTGAAGCAATTAGCGTAAGCGTATTTACGCGTTCCGGATATCTTAAGGCAAGAATCTGACCGATCATACCGCCTAGGGACATCCCAACGATAGAAGCACGTTCTATGGAATAAGCGTCCAGGACACCCGCGGCATCGTCAGCCAAATCCGTTATTGTATAGTTGGAGGTACCGGGTTCATAAACGGTAGACCGTCCCAAATCCCGATGGTCGTAGCGAATCACAAATCTCCCCGAATCGGCAAGGCGGAGACAGAAATCATCATCCCACCAATCTAATGAAGACATCGCTCCCATGATCAAAAGCACGGCAGGGTCCTTAGGGTTTCCAAAACTTTCAGTACATATATCGACTTTATTGATTTTCAGTATCTGTTCACTCATGTTTTTTACCTCCGTATTAAATATTATCCAATAGCCGTTACGATGGCGCAGATCAATATATTCTTTCCGGAGCATGATGATTGGCCTGCGCTTTTCATTATCGCAGTCTAACCCACTTAATAATCATGACGCGGCCTCCTTTTAATAGTTGTAAAATGGGAGGTATCCCTATATTACTTTAACATGGGGGATATCTTTTCGTCACCAAATTTCCCCATATTTCCATACAGAAAACCCCGAATACAGAGCACTATTTGGTGCCGTTTATTCGGGGTTTTTAACATGCATTTTATTGGGCGGTATATCCGCCATCTAATACGACTGCCTGGCCTGTGATGCCCCGGGCTTTGTCGCTTGCAAGGAAAATGGCGTAGTCGGCTATTTCACTTACATCGAGTAAGCGGTTTTGTGGGACAAGTGGATAGATGACCTCTTCCAAAACGCTTTCTAACGGTACCTGTCTTGTTTTTGCCAGGTCCTCCAATTGACCGCGGACGAGAGGCGTGTCTACGTATCCTGGGCAAAGGGCATTGACGGTTATGCCAAAAGAGGCGCTTTCCAGGGCAGCGACTTTCGTCAAGCCGATTACACCGTGTTTGGCACTATTGTATGCGGCTTTGTTGGCGAATCCAATCAGGCCGTTAATGGAAGAGATGTTGATGATTCTGCCGAAGCCTTGTTCTTTCATGATTGGCAAAACGTTCTTAATTGAAATGAATGGCGCGGTCAGCATGATTTTGATCATCAGTTCGAATTTTTCAGTTGGAAACTCTTCAATTGGTGCAACATGCTGAAGGCCGGCGTTATTGATGAAAATATCGATTCGTCCATATTTGTCTTTAGCTTGTTTGATTAGTTGGATAATATCCTCTTCACTTGTTACGTCAGCTTTTAAGCCGATAACCTCCAAGCCGTTGTTCCTTAGGTCCAGAGCAGCTTTTTCAACTGTGTTTTGATCAAGGTCGGACAAAACGACCTTTGCTCCATTTTCAGCAAATATCTTTCCGATCTCAAAGCCGATTCCTCTAGCAGATCCGGTAATTATCGCCACTTTATCTTTAACCATATTACATTCCTCCAATAAAAAATGTAATGGTCCAAGTCTGTCATTTTATGTCGTGAACAGGGAAGTATTCCGTAGAGTAAACTCTTGGAAATATAAAGGGAAGGTTATAAAAAATATGGTTTAGGTTAATGAGTAAGAGTCTATCATGATTTTCAAGATAAAAAAAGAATTTTATTTCCCCTTATCATTGGCATGGATATTGCATATATAAAAAGGTGAGTAAATAAAGGTAATTGAAACGGAAAGGGGAAGCTGGATGATTAAAAAAATAGCCATTATCGGTTCAGGTGTAATGGGTAGTGGGATCGCTCAGTCTTTTGCAGTTAGCGGGTATTTCGTCACCATTAACGATATAAAGGAAGAGCTGCTATACCATGCCCAAAATCGAATTTCTGAGAATCTATTATTGCTCATCGAGGAAGGGGCTTTGACTGATCGGGAAGAGCAAGGTGCATTAGCGAATATTACATACAGCGTGGACTTGGAAGGGGCAGTAAGGGATGCTGATTTTATCATTGAGGCGATTCCGGAAGTCATCGAGCTGAAATTAAATCTATATCAGCAACTGGAGGAAATAATCAAACCGGATGCCATTGTTGCTTCAAATACATCGACCTTTCCGATTTCCCAATTGATGGAGAAGGCCTCGTTTGCGGAGCGAATGGTCATCACGCATTTCTTTAATCCTGGCCATTTGGTTCCATTGGTTGAAATTGTTCAGCATGACGAAACGAAGCCGGAAATCGTCAAGACAACCATGGATTTAATGCGTAAAATCGGCAAGTCTCCGATTCTCTTGAAAAAAGAAATAGCAGGGTTCATTGCCAATCGTCTCCAGACTGCCTTGATGCGTGAAGCCTTTTATCTATTAAAAGAGGGCGTTGCCGATGCCGAGGATATCGATACGGCGATAACGGCTGGACCAGGTTTTCGCTGGGCATTTACCGGGCCGATCGAGATTGCCGATTTTGGCGGACTTGATACATGGCAGCGTGTTTTCGATAATGTTTCACCGGTATTGGACCAGAGTAAGGAAGCTCCTGATTTGATTCGTGATTTGGTGGCTGAGGGAAAGCTTGGGACGAAGTCGGGAGAAGGCATTTTTACGTATGAAGAATCTACCGTTTCTCAAAAAGTCAATGAGAGGGACCGTAATTTTATTAAACTGGGAAAATTAAAAATGGAGAAGGAGGAAGTATTATGAGAGAAGTGGTGATTGTAGGGGCAGCAAGAACACCGGTTGGTGCGTTTGGAGGCAGTCTTGCCAATGTTTCGGCGGTTGACTTGGGAGTCGTGGCAGCTAAGGAAGCGATTAAGCGGGCAAATATTTCGGCTGACATGATCGATGAGGTATTGGTTGGGAATATTCTATCTGCTGGATTAGGGCAAAATGTGGCACGTCAGGTTGCGATTCATGCAGGGATTCCGGAAACAACGCCGGCCATGGCCATTAATAAACTTTGCGGATCTGGCCTCCGTACGGTCATAATGGGAGCGCAATTCATTGCCCTTGGTGATGCTGATGTGATTCTTGCCGGGGGGATTGAAAGCATGAGCAATGCTCCATATTTACTTCCCAATTATCGTTTTGGACAGAAAATGGGTAATGCCGAAGCAGTCGATTCCATGACATATGACGCCTTAACGGATGTATTTAATCAATATCATATGGGCGTGACTGCGGAGAATATCGCCGAGCAGTGGGGGATCAGCCGTGAAAAGCAGGATGAATTTGCTTTAGAAAGCCAAATGAAGGCTGAAAAGGCACAGCTTGAGGGACGATTTGCAGATGAAATCGTACCTGTTGAATATAAACGCAGAGGAAAGACAATCTTGGTGGACCAAGATGAACACCCGCGTCATGGGCTGACGATCGACCAGCTAGCGAAGCTGCGTCCTGCTTTTAAGGAAAATGGAACGGTTACGGCAGGAAATGCCTCCGGAATCAATGATGGGGGTGCGATGTTAGTCCTGATGTCTAAAGAAAAAGCGGACGAGCTGGGACTGGAAGCATTAGCGACAATTAAGTCATATGCAAACGCTGCGCTTGATCCGAAAATCATGGGATACGGTCCTGTGCCTGCGACAAGGAAAGCTTTGGCAAAAGTGGGATTGACAATAGATGAAATTGATTTGATGGAAGTGAATGAAGCCTTTGCGGCACAGTCACTCGCCGTGCTTAAGGACCTTGAACTGAAGCCGGAGAAAGTGAATGTGAATGGCGGGGCGATTGCCCTGGGTCATCCGGTAGGCGCTTCCGGTGCCCGCATCTTAGTGACTTTATTGTATGAAATGAAGCGCCGGGATGCAAAAACAGGCCTTGCCACCTTATGTATCGGCGGCGGACAGGGAACTGCGCTGATTGTGGAACGGTAATGACTTGGCCTCATTTTCCTATGATATAATGGAGGAAACTTCAGACGGGTTAAGGAGAAGAGGAATGGCCAGCGATAATGAAACTATTCAATTGGGATTAGTGAAAGCGATATTGGAAGAATTGCCTTTTGGTGTTTTGGTAACGAAAAACGAAAAAGAAATCGTTCTATGCAATCGCGTATTATCCGAGGCTTTTGCTGGGAATCAATTTGATCGGCAAATACATTTGATTTTAGAAAAAAACCTTGTACCAGCTGTAAATACTCCGATCCGCTTGAATGATAATAATGGGATTGTCAGAAAAGCCATCATTCAAATGGGGGATGAGTATCAGATTTACCTCCTGTTATTTACAAATAATAAAAGTGATTTTCTTAATATCGATAATCATGAAGAAATTCTGTTTAAGGATATTATCGAGTTTGCCTATGACGGCTTGGTGATGGTCGATACGGAAGGGTATGTCCAAATGCTGAGCCATGCTTATGCGGATTTTCTTGGGGTCGATCAGGAAAGCTCCATAGGGAAACATGTAACGGAGGTCATTGAAAACACCCGTATGCATGTGGTCGCCAAAACTGGCAAGCAAGAGGTCGCTGAATTACAAAAAATTAAAGATAATTATATAATTGCGACCCGTTCCCCGATAAGGAAACAAGGCAAGTTAATAGGGGCGGTCGGGAAGATTCTTTTTAAGAATGTCGGGCAATTCACCGCTCTTTCCAAGCGGATAAATTCTCTTGAAGTAGAGCTGAAAAAGTACAAAGGCGATTTTCGCGAGAGAAATAAGGCCTCATATACGTTTGATCATTTGATGGGAAGAAGCCCAGCTTTCATGGAAGTGAAAGGTCAGGCCAAAATTGCCGCTAAAAGCGACTCGAATGTATTGATTTTGGGTGAAAGCGGAACAGGTAAGGAGCTGTTTGCCCATTCCATTCATAATGACAGCAGACGGGCCATGGGTGTGTTTGTCAAAGTGAACTGTGCTGCCATCCCGGCAGAGCTGCTGGAGTCAGAGCTATTTGGCTATGAAGAGGGATCCTTCACTGGTGCAAAAAAAGGCGGAAAAGCAGGTAAATTCGAAGCGGCTGAAGGCGGTACGATTTTTCTGGATGAAATCGGTGAGCTGCCACTGCATATGCAGGTGAAGCTGCTCCGTGTTTTACAAGAGAAAGAGATTGAGAGGGTCGGTTCGACGGGAAGTATTCCGATTGATGTACGGGTAATCGCTGCAACGAACCGTAATCTGGAGGAAATGGTCTCGAAAGGGGAGTTTCGGCTGGATATGTATTACCGATTGAAGGTCCTGCAAATCCATGTTCCTTCCTTAAGGGAGCGACCGGAGGACATTGAAATACTGGTAAATCATTTTGTTGAAAAGTACCAGAACCTCATGAAAAAACGCGTAACGGGGATGAGCGATCAAGCATTGCGCCTGCTTCGTCTTTATAAATGGCCGGGGAATATTCGCGAGTTGGAGAATATCATTGAACGCGCAATGAATATAGTTGAAGAAGGGGAAATGATACGTTCCAAGCATCTCCCTAAAGAAATAACGGGTCATAAAGAAGCCGTCTCGATCCGCACCTTGGCTGAAGTAATGGATGAAACCGAACGGGCGGCGATCGTTTCCTGTTTGGAAATGACTTCTGGCAATAAATCAGAAACGGCAAAGAGACTCGGAGTGAGCCGAACAACACTGTATGAAAAAATGAATAAATATGGTTTATGATTGAAGAAAGGGCCCTTTTGCCAAAGGGTTCAGACTGCAGGCAAATTCGAAGGAAATCGAGTTTGCCTGCAGTTTTTTTATTTTTAAAACGTGCAAGAGATGCTTTCAGAAGTCCGCTCCCTTTCCGCCGAATGTAAGCGAATGCCTGAATCCCCCTCCCCAAGCTTTTACTAGCAAATATTTGCGTGTGTTAGGAAATCCGTACATAAAACGAAAGGGAATTTAAAAGTTGTAAGAAAAGTCTTACACTTTTTTGGAGTTTATCTTTGTATGTACTGAAACCTTTACAGTTTTAAGGGATTTTAGGGAAGGAAATGTTTGAAAAAGCTTTAAAAGATGAGATTTTTCCTTGTATTTAAGTTGGCACAATAATTGCATAATTACTTTAGTGAATGGCCTATCTGTCATTTTATATTGTGTTTCCACGTAAAATGAAAAGGGATTATTGAAAGCGTTCTCAATGTTTAGGGGATATTTAGGGGGATCATTCAGCTTGACTTGGGGAAGGCGGGCTTGAATGGTAAAAGCGGAAAAATTAAAAATATGGAATTTAGGAGATTGCTAGTCCTATTTAACGGCTTCCGAATTATTTTGGGGCAAGGGGAGAAAAGGGGGAATTGAATTGGTGATTCAAATTTTAGCCATCGTTGTGGCGCTGGGACTTTTAATCTTTTTAGCCTACCGGGGCTATCCGGTCATTATCATAGCGCCGCTTGTTACGTTATTGGCGGTCATTTTATCTGGTGGTCATTTGCTGCCGAGTTATACAGAGACATATATGACGTTTGCTGCTAACTATATAAAAGCGTTTTTTCCGATATTTTTACTAGGGGCGGTATTTGGAAAAGTCATGGAAATGAGCGGTGCAGCAGCATCCATTGCCAAGACCATCGTAAAATCACTAGGCTCAAAGCAGGCCATTCTTGCTGTAGTGCTGGCCTGTTCGGCGCTTACATATGGCGGGGTTTCGCTGTTTGTAGTGGCATTCGCCGTTTATCCATTTGCAGCGGCAATTTTTAAAGAAGCAGACATTCCAAAGAGATTATTGCCAGGAACGATAGCATTAGGCGCTTTCACTTATACGATGGATGCTCTTCCTGGAACACCTCAGATTCAGAATATCATTCCAACGAATTATTTCGGAACAGATACCTATGCTGCTCCATTAATGGGGATTATTGGCGCGATCATGGTATTCACTGGAGGAATGCTCTGGTTAGAACGCCGCCGCAGGCAAGCGGTGGCAAATGGTGAAGGCTACGGGGAAGGACATATTAATGAACCAGAAAGTGCAGAACAGCAAAACCTGCCTAACTTTTGGCTGTCCATCGTACCGCTCATCCTTGTCGTCGCGTTTAATTTTGCTTTCAGCCGCAGTGCCATTTCGGTTAAGCACTGGTATGATGCATCGATGCTGAAGGAAACTTTCAACATTGCCGATGTAAGCACAGTCACTTCATCCTGGTCTTTGATTGTTGCATTGACAATCGGTATTATTGCAGCGATGCTTCTGAATGTTGGACGTATCAAGGTCAAATTGGCAAGTGGATTAACAGCTGCGGCAATGGGGTCATTGCTTGCCATATTCAATACTGCATCTGAAGTTGGTTTTGGGAATGTGGTGAAAACGCTTCCTGGATTCTCGGTCATTCAAAACTGGGTGTTCGATGCAAGCGGTAATCCGCTCGTATCCGAAGCAATTGCCGTCAATGTGCTGGCAGGGATTACCGGATCTGCATCCGGCGGACTTTCGATTGCGTTAGAAGTAATGGGAAGTCACTATTTGCAGGTGGCCCAAAGTGTCGGAATCACCCCGGAAATGCTTCATCGAATAGCATCCATGGCATCTGGCGGAATGGATACGCTGCCGCATAATGGTGCCGTCATTACCTTGCTTGCCATTACTGGACTGACACATCGTCAATCTTACAAGGATATTTTTGCGATTACGATTTTGAAAACAGTGACCGTGTTCATCATAGCTTTTGCAACATCACTGTTTATTTAATAGAATAGTATTAAGAATGGAGATGATGGAAAATGAGTAAATTATTAACATCTTTTGATAGCGCTATTCAACAAATCGAGGATGGAGCGACCATTATCGTAGGCGGGTTCGGATTAAGCGGAATACCAGAGAAACTAATCATTGCTTTGCGTAACAAAGGTGTAAAGGATTTGACGATTGTCAGCAACAATTGCGGTGTCGATGACTGGGGTCTGGGTCTATTGCTTGAAAATAAACAAATCAAAAAAATGATCGCTTCTTATGTTGGGGAAAATAAATTATTTGAACAGCAATTTTTAAGTGGCGAGCTGGAGGTCGAACTAGTTCCCCAAGGAACGCTGGCCGAGCGTTTAAGAGCGGGCGGAGCGGGAATTCCTGCCTTTTATACAGCTACAGGAGTAGGGACGGAAGTCGCAAAAGGTAAAGAACATAAAGAGTTTGATGGCCGCACATACATTATGGAAAAAGGAATAGTCGGGGATTTTGCCTTTGTAAAAGCCTGGAAAGCAGATCATTTTGGTAATCTTGTATATCGGAAAACGGCAAGGAATTTTAACCCTGTCGTTGCCACCGCAGGGAAAGTCACGCTTGTCGAAGTGGAGGAGCTTGTGGGCACAGGGGAGCTCGATCCAGATGAAATTCATACTTCAGGGGTTTATGTACAAAAAGTGCTTGTAGGAAATGACTATGAAAAACGAATTGAAAGACTTACAACTGCTAACGCATAAAAAGGAGGAGTATCGAATGACTAGACAACTAATTTTAGAACGGGCCGTTAAAGAAATCAAAGATGGGATGTGTGTGAATTTAGGGATCGGAATGCCGACCTTGATTGCCAACATGATTCCAAATGACTTTAATGTCATGCTTCAATCGGAAAATGGCTTACTCGGAATCGGGCCTTATCCCCAAAAGGATGAAGTTGATCCGGATTTGATTAATGCAGGAAAAGAAACGGTAACGGCAAAAGCGGGGGCATCATTTTTTGATAGCGCTGAATCATTCGCTATGATTCGCGGCGGCCATATCGATCTAGCCATTTTAGGCGGGATGGAAGTTTCCGAGAATGGGGACTTGGCAAACTGGATGATTCCAGGGAAGATGGTAAAAGGAATGGGAGGAGCGATGGACCTCGTCCAAGGCGCAAAACGAATTGTCGTCATCATGGACCATGTGAACAAGCATGGGGAATCCAAAGTGAAAAAAAGCTGTACATTGCCATTGACGGGAGAAAAAGTCGTCCATTGCCTGATTACCGAACTGGCCGTTTTTCAATTTACAGACGCTGGCATGGAATTGATTGAATTGCAAAATGGGGTAACACTTGATGAAGTGAAAAGTAAAACAGAGGCTGACTTTACAATAAGCCCCTCTATTGAAATCAAAGCGTAAGGTTAAGAGATTAATAAAATAATACATGATTAGACGGCTTTCATTCGCAAACGGGCGAACGGAAGCCGTCTTTTTTGGGGGGAATTCCCTATCTATTTGAAGAACGAAAGGCCTTTTCACCACAGTTATCAATACTTGGCAGACAGTCGGCGGGAAGGGAGCGGATTTCTGAAATCAGCTGGAACGTTTAAGAAAAAACTGTAGGCTACTCTGAACTGCCCCGTAAATGTTAGACACAAAACTAACATTTACGGGGTTTTTTTATGGCTAATTTTTCTGCCGAATAACTGGCTAGCCGGAGACCCCACAGACGCTTGCATCGAGGAGGCTTGGCAAACAGTCGGCGGAAAAAGGAGCGGATAAATAACTTTTCTCTTCTATTCTCTATTAAATGAGAACAAACTTTTCCAACCCTGCTACTTTTCCGTTAAAAAGTCTTATATAAACTTTGATGGGAACTTAAAAGGAGGGATGAAAGTGAAAGTAGCATTACGGACATTATTGGAGCGGTCAGTGAAAAAGATGGGCAAAGGGATGAATCCTATTGTGAAGGCAGCAGCATTGGAAATGATTGAACGTGCTTATAATGAAGGGATTTATGTACAGATTAGTGCGGGTTATCGTTCTTTGGAAGAACAAGCTTCGCTTTACGGTCAAGGACGGGTTTATATTTACAATGGAAAAAACTATAGTAATCTAGCTAAGCCTAATGTGACAAACGCTAAGCCTGGGCAATCTTATCATAATTTTGGACTGGCTATTGATTTCTTCATTGTGAGTGATGATGGCAAGAAAGCGATATGGACAGTGAACTCAAAATGGCAGCGTGTGGCTGCCATAGGTAAAGAGTTAGGATTTATCTGGGGCGGGGATTGGACTTCATTCAAGGATTATCCTCATTTGGAGATGACGGGCGGGTTATCCTATAAACAGTTACAAGCAGGAAAAAACCCTCATATTACTTCTCCAAAGACCAGCAAAGGAGATGGGCATATAATTTCCATACAAAAAACGATAAATAGCCGATATAAAACGTCTATTGCCGTAGATGGCGTTTATGGTCCCAAAACCCGATCGGCCCTTATAAAAGGTTTACAAGCGGAACTGAATAAGCAATTCAATAAAAAACTAGTTGTCGATGGAAAATGGGGACCTAAAACCAAGACTGCGGTCATCAATATAAAAAAAGGAGCTAGCTACAATATCACATGGATCTTGCAGGCAGCACTTTATATGGAAGGGTTTGACCCCGGTCCCCTTGATGCAATATTCGGGGAAAATACCGAGATGGCATTATATAAATACCAGAAAGCAAGCAGGATTTCCGCTGATAAGCTTGCAGGCAAAGTAACATGGAATGAATTGTTTGCTTGATGGAAAATCCATGCCGTTAGCAGAAAGTAAAGCTGTGCAAGAGCGCATCAACTACCTTTTCCTCATTACTTATACTTCCACTCAAATAGTAATGATGGATTGCAAAGTTCTTAATATTCCTTTGGAGTACGTACCTGTCGCTATTTTAGTATGAGCTTCCTTTGCTTCTTGAGTTGCATTCCCAACAAGGTAACCATGTTTAACACTTTTTAACATGAGCAAATCATTGCCGCTATCCCCGAAAGCAAAGGCATGCTCCCGATTCAGCCCGAATTTGTCTAGCATAAAACGGACAATCTCATTTTTTCCAGTGCCTAATGGAATGAAGTCTATATCATAACTATCTTCAGGATCGCCGGCAAGGGGATTGCAACGATTGATATTTATCCCTATCCCATACTCTTTGGCCACCCTCTGGATGGTAGCTAAATTCTTCTTGTCGACGGATTCCTGTTGTATTTGATAATAATAATTTCTTTTGTAGCGTGAACTACCCATTTGAGTTTGAGGAATCAATGGGATATTGCCGTTAAGTAGAATATTATAAATTTCATCGACTTTCCCCTTATTAAATTCTTCGATATTAATCTGCGAATGCCAATCTGGATCACTTTCCAAAAAGTTATTTTCCGAGAAATAGGTGATTTCGGTACCTAAGTCGCTGGCAATAAAATGTGGGAAAAACCTGAATCCACCTTGTTCCATTTTATGTAATATTGATTCGATACTACTCCCGGTGACCCAGCCAAAGACAAGTTCTTCATCCATGCTTTTTGCTTCTAAGTAATTTTCAAGCTCAAATAAATCTTCCTGTCTCTCGTGACTCATGTAATGAGGATAATAGGTCTCATCGAAATCACAGAATACAATGTATTTTGGGTCTTCAACCTTTGGCAATAACTGAAACCCGCCCTTTTTATTCAAAAACATAACAATCCCTCCATTCGCTAAAAATATAACTTTTTAAAAATACAACTCAGATAAATTTTGTTAATATATTAGGAACGGTTTAATCATAACTTCTGAAATCGATAACATGTCAACCACATATTACAAGGATGGGATTAAATGACGAGAATTAGCGAGATAGCCAAGATATGTAATGTCTCTAAAACAACGGTATCCAGAGTCTTAAATAATCATCCATATGTATCGAAAGAAAAGAGGGAACAAATCTTAAAGGTCATGGAAGAGCTTGATTATGCACCAAGTTCACTAGCCCGGAATTTTAGGACAAATAAAACCCAAACCATTGCAATATCAGTCCCAAGTTTCGATCATCCATTCTTTGCCCAATTGGTTAAAGGAGTATCTCTAGCAGCATTGGAAAATGATTATAAAGTTCTCATTTTTCAAACCATTTATGATGCGAAAAATGAATTGGATGTTATGGGGAAATTAAAGAATAGAGAAGTAGATGGGGTTATTTTAGGAGCGTTAGAAAATGAATGGAATGTAATCAAGCCTTATTTGAAATACGGCCCGATTTTACTGTGTAATGAATACCATCATTCCGCTTCTATACCGATTATTGGATATGATGAATTCGAAGCGACATACAAAGCGGTTAATCATTTAATAGAAAAAGGCCATAGGAAAATAGGTTTTTGTTACGATACTTCTTATAGTCAGGCTCAGGGTCAAAGAAAAGAAGGATTTATAAAAGCGTTAGCGGATAATAATTTACTACATAATGACGATTGGATATTTGGACATGGATTTACTATTGAAGATGGATTCCGTATTTGTGATGAAATAGTAAAATTAAAAGAAAAACCTACTGCCTTATTTACTGGAAATGACCAGGTAGCAGCAGGAATTATTAAAAAGGCAACTGTGTTGGGCTACAAAATACCGGAATACCTAGCCATAGTTGGTTATGATAATCAATCTATTTGCCAAGTCACAACCCCGACCATAACCACAATCGATATACCGATTATGGAACTGGGACAACGCACTGTAATAGAATTGATAAAATATTTAAATGAAGATTTGAAATTAAAGCGCGACATTATTAAATTGCCTACAGAACTTAAAATCAGAGAATCAACCTAACCTTCATAAAGATATAAAAGCTCCTTATTCAGTTCATTATCCTTTCAGACAAATACTCAAGAATTCTAAGGGATGTAATCGGCCCTGCCTCGGGAATAATCTCACCAACCCCAGAATAATTCGACTTTCCCGGGAAATAATTCCCCTAAACCTAACATAATTCGACTTACCACGGAATGATCCTTCCTATACACAAATCCGCTATTCATCTATGGAATTCAATCAAGTTCCAAGCACCAATCATTGCATTTCATAAAGCTCCCTGGCGGGTATTCGAATTCACATTCGGAGATGAGATTGAAGCCGAGCTTGCGGCAAATTGCGTTAGATGCAGGATTAGTGATCGAAGGGAAAGCGTGAATGTATTTGTAATTTCGTTCGGCTTTGATTTTCTCCATCAGTGCCATCACGGCATGAGATGCGATTCCTTTTCCTTGAAAGGAAGGGAGGACGCTCCAACCGATTTCGTACACGAATTCATCGTTCCACACTTTTTGCCAGTAGCCAACGGAACCGGCTGCCTTTGCCTCTGGAAACGGGATGATGCTAAACATGCATCCCTTATCACCAATCTGTAGATACCGCTGATGACGCTTCAGGATTTGTTCATTACTTTCTGGTCCGCCAAGATGTTCCATCATTTCTGGGGCATTTAGTTGAAATAGTAATGGAAGGTCTTTATCTTCCCACGGTTTAATTTCCAATCTAGTTTCCGAAATCCGACTCACTCCTAAATATTATATTTTCTTTTATAATCTTCTTGGCTTAATGCGAGATTCCTTTATTTGACCTTATTATTCTATTGCCTTTGTGCTGAAGTTTGATTTTAATAAGAATAAAGAGATGAATGTTTCCCATTAAATGCTATAATTTACAGGTGATTCTATCAAATGGCAGAGAACGGAGATGAAGAAATGAAATCTTCAGTAAATCAGTTTTCCACTCAATTTGAATGGATATTGAATGTGATCAATGTGGGTGTCCATATTGTGAATAAAGATGGGGATACGGTCTTTTACAATGAAATGATGGCGCATATCGACGGGCTGGATCGGGAGCAGGTGCTGGGGGAGAATATTTTTCAGCTTTATCCTTCATTAACAGATGAATCCAGTACGCTGCATGTGGCCTTGGAAAAAGGCAATGAAACGATTGAGTCCATTCAAACATATGTCAATTTAAAGGAGAAAAAAATAACGTCGATCAATAGTACGTATCCTTTGTATGAGGATGGTGAAATTATTGGGGCAGTGGAAATCGCAAAGGACATTACGAAGGTCATGAATATGTATGACCAAATTGTCGATTTGCGTTCCCAGCTGGCCGAGACGCATAGGAAAAATAAGTTTTCTGAAGGGACGGCGACCTATCATTTTAGTGATTTGATTGGCAATAGTCCTGCTTTTAAGCAAGCGATTTCCTTGGCGAAAAAAGCGGCCCGTACACATTCCCCAGTCATGATTTATGGACCAACAGGGACAGGGAAGGAACTGGTCGCGCAAAGTATACATAATGTAAGTGCTCAGCGAAATCAGCCTTTCATCGCGCAAAACTGTGCGGCCGTTCCAAAGGAATTGATGGAGGGGCTGCTGTTCGGCACGACGAAAGGGGCTTTTACCGGAGCGATGGATCGCATGGGCATTTTTGAGCAGGCAAATGGCGGTACTCTTTTCCTTGATGAGCTGAATAGCCTCGACCTCGGTCTGCAGGCAAAATTGCTGCGGGTGCTTCAGGAAGGTGAAGTGCGCCGTGTTGGAGGTTCGAAGGAGCAAAAGATTAATGTGAAAATCATAGCTGCGATGAACATTTCTCCGGAAGAGGCGTTGGAGCGGGGAATCATTCGTTCGGATTTGTTTTTTCGCCTCAATGTCGTAACGGTCCAGATGCCCTCTCTTTCCGAGCGTAAAACGGATATTCCGGAAATCGTCAATCACTTTATTCAAAAATTCAACAAATCATTTTTTACGGAAGTGCGCGGGATCAGTCAAAAGGCGATGCAGCGGCTTCTTCAATATCCATGGCCCGGGAACATTCGTGAACTGGGACATGCCATCGAGTTAACCTTTAACGTCATGGACGCTGGGGAAGATATGATTGATGAACATCATCTTCCTGCTTATCTTTTCCCTTCAGGAAATTATGCTGCAGCAAATGCGCAGAGTCAGCCTTCCCCTTTGAAAAACAGGATTGATTTACCTGTCGTTCTTGAAGAAATGGAAAGGGAAATGATCATCAATATGTTCGAGAAATATAACGGGAATATCAGCAAAACGGCAGAAGCCCTCAATATTAAAAGGCAGGGACTGCAATATAAGCTAAACAAGTACGGCATTGAAAAAGTTTATACGGCAGGGTCGAAGGAAACCAAGTGAATTCAGTTTTTTGGAAACGCTGTCACCTTCTTGAACATGGTGTAACGTGAAGAGACTTTCAGAATGTAGACAAGCTCGATGAAAATCGAGTTCGTCTACATTTTTTTGCTTTTAGGTCACTCGCCTTCCGCGGGCGGTCCGCCCTCGGCTGGGCTCTCCCTTGGACTCGATATTCCCTCAGGATTCTCGCACACCTGCTCCAATCAACTATGTTTAAAAATTTGGATAGAACTTCTTTTGTCTACAAACTGGAGGGCTCTTGTGTAAAGAGAGCCTTCTTTTTTATTGCTTGGCGCAAAGAATCTGGCTGCAAAAAATTATGCATAATGAAAAATATCTTGCGATTTTAAGCTTGTTTTACCCCCATTTGCTTATGATTTCCTTGTTATCAATGTTGGCATCATTCTTGCGAGAGTATATTGATAAGTTCTTATAATAAGGGGGCATTATTAATGAATTTGATGGGAATGGATGTAAAACATAAAGAATACCTAGGTGGACGCAGGCATTATAATGATATCGAATTGTGGAAGGATGTAACGGAAGAGCAGTGGAATGATTGGATCTGGCAATTGACCAATACAATTAAAACACTGGATGATCTGAAAAAGGTCGTCAACTTGACACCGGATGAAGAGGAAGGAGTCCGGATTTCGACTCAAACGATTCCGTTGAACATTACGCCTTATTATGCTTCATTGATGAATCCCGATGACCCTCGCTGTCCGATTCGTTTACAGTCGGTACCGCTTTCGGCAGAAATGAACAAGACTAGATATGATTTGGAGGATCCGCTGCATGAGGATGAGGATTCCCCTGTTCCAGGATTGACGCATCGTTATCCGGATCGCGTTCTATTCCTTGTAACGAACCAATGCTCCATGTACTGCAGATATTGTACACGACGCCGTTTTTCAGGTCAGGTTGGCATGGGTGTTCCCAAGAAACAGCTTGACGGGGCGATTGAATATATCCGGAACACTCCGGAAGTGAGGGACGTCCTGATCTCTGGCGGAGACGGCCTGTTGATCAATGATAAGATCCTTGAATACGTATTGAGTAACCTGCGCGCCATCCCGCATGTGGAAATCATCCGGATCGGCACACGTGCACCGGTCGTTTTCCCGCAGAGAATTACAGAAAATTTATGTAATATTCTGAAAAAGTACCATCCGGTTTGGTTGAATACGCATTTCAATCATTCACTTGAACTGACGGATGAAGCGAAAAAAGCATGTGATATGCTCTCGATGGCAGGTGTGCCGCTTGGTAATCAGGCAGTTATCCTCGCTGGTATCAACGATAGTGTCCATATCATGAAAAAGCTTATGCATGACTGTGTTAAAGCAAGGGTAAGACCTTATTACATTTATCAATGTGATCTATCTGAAGGGATTGGCCATTTCCGGGCGCCGGTTTCAAAAGGACTGGAAATCATTGAAGCGCTGCGCGGCCATACATCAGGATATGCAGTGCCAACCTTTGTGGTGGATGCTCCTGGCGGCGGCGGAAAGATTGCCTTGACCCCGAATTACCTTCTTTCGCAAAGTCCGGATAAAGTCGTTTTACGGAACTTTGAAGGAGTTATCACTAGCTATCCGGAGCCGAAGAACTATGTTGCCGGCAGTGCGGATGCTTACTTTGATGAAGTGTATGGTACTGCGGATAGGAAAGAAGCCGTCGGGATTTCCGCGCTCATGACGGATGAGAAATTCAACTTGGTGCCAGAGGGCCTTCGTCGTCTTGACAAGAGAAAAGCGTATGAAAGCACTGATGAACATGCTTCCTTGAAGGATCGCCGTGATAAACGGGATGAAATGAAGGAAAAATTAAGGTTGGCCCAAGAAAAAAAGTTGGCCGCTAGCGGCTCGGTGAAATCTGATGGCAAGGAGGAATGAAGATGGACTGCTTATGGTGCAATACCCCAAACGTAGAAGAAAGTGAAAAGAAGGATTGTTACTGGATCATGCCTGACGGGAAACGCTCAATAAAAGTCCTTCAAGTTCCGGCCATAAACTGTCCTGAATGCGGAATCTATGTGTCTGATTCAATGAATCAAAAGGTGGATGAAGCCTTATCCATATATGATGTGAGTGAATATCCTGATGAGTTTACGTATGAACAGCTTCTTCAGGCACCTGTCAAAAAATTATTCAATTGGAAATAGAATGCCGGGAGAAGCGGATGTTAGGCATCTCTTCTCCCGAATTCTTTAAATAAGGGGGATACATGATGCCTGTTCAAAAGCCGCCTTTTTTCACCCAAATGGAGACCGGGGATTGTTATACGATGGAGCTCTATCATGATCATGCCAATCAGCGCTTACGCATGGATGATTATCGGGGAAATATCAAAAAAGCGATCGATCGGGCCCTTGCCATCGCAAAGGAGCAGGGCTTTACAAAAGTGATACTTAAAGCAAGGAATGAAGATTTATCAGCGGCGTTGGGTCAGGGATTCATGCTGGAAGGAATATTGAGAAAGTATTTCAAAGGGAATGATGCCTATTGCATGGCCTTTTATTTAACGGATGAAAGGCGGACTAGCGACTTTTGGGTCAAGGAAGATATGGTCATCCAAGATGTAACCAAGGTTTCTAGACCGATTGAATCCCTGCAAATACCTGACGGTTATATTCTCCGGTTTGCTGCGGAGAAAGATGCACAAGAGCTGGCAAAGCTATATGGTGCCATTTTTGAAACCTACCCTACACCGATGAATGATGAACGGTATATCAAGAAAGTGATGGAGGAAGGGACGATCTTTAGTGTTATCGAATATGAAGGAACCATCGTGAGTGCTGCATCCGCTGAAGTGAATGAAATGTATCATAATGCTGAAATAACGGACTGTGCAACAATTCCCCAGCATCGAAAGCATGGTTTCATGAAGGTGCTCATCTCCGCATTGGAGCAAGAATTATTCAAGAAAAACATTTATTGCTCATATTCATTGGCCCGATCATTGTCAATGGGCATGAACGCCGTCTTTCATCAGCTGGGTTATGAATATGGAGGCAGATTAACGAAGAATTGCAATATTTGGGATAAGTATGAGGACATGAATATTTGGGGTAAAGATTTATCCCTCAAGTAGGAGGATTTTTCTATGGCTAAATACACATGGGTTGATAAAGAAACGTGCATTGCGTGCGGGGCGTGCGGTTCAACAGGTCCTGAGATTTATGACTATGACGATCAAGGGATCGCTTTCGTCATCTTGGACGATAATCAAGGGATTGCCGAGGTTCCTGAAACCTTGCATGATGACATGCAAGATGCTATGGAAGGCTGCCCTACAGAATCCATCCTGATTCAGGATGAGCCTTTTAGGGTCGGTTCCTTTTAAGAACTTAATTGATTAATAGATATTGCACAGTGGGTACGAACGTTAAAAGGAGAGATGACATGACACGCAATTATTTGATTAAGCCTACTTTAGATCATGACTATCCCACTATCTCTCATGGGAATGGAATTTATCTTTATGATATAGATGGAAATCAGTATATAGATGGATCATCAGGAGCGGTCACAGCAAGTATTGGCCATGGTGTATTGGATATTGTCGAGGCCATGACGGAGCAGGCCCGCAAAGTTTCTTTTGCATATAGGTCTCATTTTACGAGTGAAGCCGCAGAGGCATTGGCCAAAAAGCTAAGTGAGTTGGCTCCAGGGGATTTGAATTGGTCATTTTTCGTGAATAGTGGATCGGAAGCGACCGAAACGGCGATGAAGATCGCGATTCAACATTGGCAAGAAAAAGGGTTTGAGCGAAAAAACCGCATCGTCTCCAGGTGGACGAGTTATCACGGGATCACGATGGGCGCTTTATCGATGTCAGGCCATGTCCCAAGAAGAAAGCGTTTTGTGCCGCTATTGGAGGATTTCCCTAGCATTTCGGCTCCATACTGTTATCGCTGTCCTTATAATAATGAAACTTCAGGATGCAAGCTTCAGTGTGCAAATGAACTGGAGACAGCCATCCAAAGGGTCGGATCCGAGAATATCGCCGCCTTCATCGCAGAACCGATAATCGGGGCATCCGCTGGTGCTGTAACACCGCCGGATGGCTACTATCAAAGGATTAAGGAAATCTGCGAAAACTATGACATTCTTTTTATTGCCGATGAGGTAATGACGGGAATCGGACGGACAGGAAAAATGTTCGCGATGGAACACTGGGGAGTCACTCCGGATATCATCGCATTGGGTAAAGGAATGAGCGCCGGGTATACTCCAATGGCAGCCACAATGGTTACTGACCGTGTCATGGAGCCCATTTTAAAAGGCTCGAAATCAATCATGGCTGGACACACATATAGTGCAAACCCTCTATCTGCTGCCGTTTCATTGGAAGTGCTTTCCTACATTGAGGGAAATGACCTGGTTCAGGCAGCGGAAAAGAAAGGTCAATATCTGTTTAAGAAGCTGCAAGGATTGGCTGAGAAATTCGACATCATTGGTGATGTAAGAGGGAAAGGGCTGCTCCTTGGGCTTGAGTTTGTCTCCGATCGGATTTCAAAAACTCCATTCGACTTGCAAATCGGCCTGACTACAAGGCTTGTCAATAAGGCTTTTGCGAAGGGGTTAATAATCTATCCTGCTTCAGGTGCGATTGAAGGAATCGCTGGCGATGCGGTTATTTTATCTC
The DNA here is from genome assembly GCF_058783805.1 of Peribacillus sp. FW305-BF15. NCBI lineage: Bacteria > Bacillati > Bacillota > Bacilli > Caryophanales > Bacillaceae > Peribacillus > Peribacillus sp. FW305-BF15. The sequence continues at coordinate 109,956 of NZ_JBYSYV010000002.1, forward strand.
CGCCATTAATCATTACGAATGAAGAAATCGACCGCCTCGTCATGATACTGGAAGCTTCCCTCGATGAGTTGCAGCAAGAATTGTACGCGGAAGGTTTGATTGAGGACATGCAGGCTATTTAGGAGGAACGATATGAAGCAGGTCATTACGAAGAAAAACAAAATTGTGACCTTGGAAGAAGCGCTGGAGCATATTTCCGATGGATGCACACTCATGTATGGCGGATTTGGAGGGGTGGGAACTCCTCCTACGCTCGTACAGGGTATCCTTGCCAAGGATGTTAAGGAATTGACCTTGATTGGCAATGATACTGGATTTCCTGACATTGGCATAGGCCGGCTTGTGACTGCTGAAAGGGCAAAGAAAGTGATCGCCTCGCATATCGGATCCAATCCTAATGCCGGCAGGCTCATGACTGAAGGAAAGCTGCAAGTCGAATTTTCACCGCAAGGGACATTGGCCGAACGGATTCGTGCCGGCGGTGTAGGCTTAGGCGGGATTTTTGTCGATGTCGGGATTGGTACGATAGCCGAAGAAGGCAAGGACAAGATTGTGATAGAAGGAAAAGAATATTTGGTGGAAACCGCTTTGACGGCTGAAGTCAGCATCGTCCATGCCAAAAAGGCCGATTCACTTGGGAATTTAGTGTACGACAAGACTGCATGTAATTTCAATCCGCTCGTAGCGATGGCAGGGGCCTTCACGATTGCGGAAGTGGAGGAAATCGTTCCTGCAGGCGAATTGGATCCGGAATGTATTGCCACACCAGGCATTTATGTAGATATGGTGATTCCGACAAAAGGGGTGAATTGGAAATGGGCATGGCAGTAGATGTACGAAATCGCATCGCGAAACGCGCCGCCAAGGAAATCCATGACGGATTGATCGTCAATTTAGGCATCGGCATCCCTACCTTGGTGGCAGATCATATTCCTCAAGATATCCATGTGCTGTTCCATGCGGAAAATGGGGTTCTCGGTACAGGTCCAAGTCCTGATCCCGGAAAAGAAGATCCTGCCCTCTGTAATGCGGGAGGTTTCCCAATCACCACTGTAATGGGAGCTTCTTACTTTGACAGTGCAACGGCATTTGGGATGATCAGGAAAGGATACATCGACATCACCATCCTTGGGGCCCTGGAAGTCAGTGAAAGAGGGGATTTGGCGAATTGGATCGTCCCAGGAAAGCGGGTGCCGGGTATGGGCGGGGCAATGGAGCTTGCCCAGAAAGCCAAAAAGGTGATCGTCCTGATGAATCACGTGAATAAGCAGGGTGAATCTAAGATCTTGAAGACATGTACGCTGCCATTGACGGCTAGAAAGAGTGTGGATTTAATCATTACGGATATGGCTGTCATGGAAGTTACAGAAGAGGGAATGGTGCTAAAGGAAGTCATGGCGCCATATACCGTGGATGATGTGATAAGGAATACAGAGGCAACGTTGAAAATCCATGCTGCCGTCAACACCATTGAATAGGTAAGAGGAGGAAAAAAGCTTGAATGAGGTTGTCATCGTTGCTGGGGCACGAACTGCAGTTGGATCCTTTGGAAAATCACTCAGGAATGTTAAAGCTACCGAATTGGGCCGTCAAGTATTGGAAGGTTTAATGGAGAATTCCGGTTTGGGTAAAGAAAAAGTCAATGAAGTGATTTTCGGACATGGCTATGTCCATGGAGGCGGACTTAACTCGGCACGAATTTCGTCGCAGCAGGCATGTTTCCCGCACAGTGTTCCAGGACACGTTGTAATCAAAGCATGTGGATCAGGTCTAAAGGCCATTACCAACGCCGCTTTAACTATCGCTGCTGGTCAAGAAGACGTCATTATTGCCGGCGGAGTGGAGAGCATGAGCAATGTGCCTTATATCGTGAAAAATAGATGGGGCGGTAAATTTGGAAACGTAACGATGGAGGATGCTCTGCTGGCAGATGGATTAATATGTTCCTTGGAAAATGATCATATGGGAATCACTGCCGAGCGCTTGGCTGAAAAATATGGTATCCGTCGTGAAGAACAGGATCAATTTGCTTATCAAAGCCACAAGAAGGCTTGGAAAGCTATAGAAGAGGGTCGCTTTAATAGAGAAATTATTTCACTTAAAATCAAGGATCGAAAAGGCCTTCAAATCTTCAACCATGACGAAGGGGTACGCGAAGACATTCATCTGGATCAACTAGCCAATCTTCAGGCAGTATTCAAAAATGAAGGAACCATTACGGCAGGAAATGCCTGTCCTATGAATGATGGGGCTGCAGCTGTACTTTTAATGTCCAAGCAACAAGCAGAAGAAAAGGGATTAAAACCGCTCTTGAAAATAAAGGCTTTTGCCAGTGCAGGAGTGGAACCTGGATTTATGGGGATTGGACCAGTACCCGCTACTCGAAAGGCATTGGAAAAAGCAGGTCTATCTTTACGGGATATCGGACTGATTGAACTTAATGAAGCCTTTGCTGCCCAAGCACTTGCAGTGATCAAGGAGTTAGATTTGAATCCGGATATTGTCAATGTCAATGGGGGGGCAATTGCACTTGGTCACCCTGTAGGAGCAACAGGTGCAAAATTGACAGTCACACTGATGCATGAAATGTTGCGTTCACAAGTTAAGTACGGAATGGTAACGTTGTGTATGGCAGGCGGAATGGGACTTTCAGTAATCTATGAGAATATGTGTAATTAAGGAGGATAAACGTGCCGGATATACAAAAACGGATAAACCAATGGATCAAGGATCATCGGGAAGAAGGAACGAACCTATTGCAAAAAATGGTACAAGCTCCGAGTACGCAAGGAAATGAAGCAGGGGCACAGGCCATCGTCGCCCAAAAGCTGCAGGAAATGGGTTTGCAGATCGATAGTTGGGAACCTGACGGCGGAGAGCTGAAAAAGCATTCTTATTTCTATTCTCCACGCAGTGAATTTTCCAACAGCCCCAATGTGGTAGGTATCATGAAAGGGACTGGAGGCGGACGTTCCATCATTTTGAACGGACACATCGATGTCGTTCCGGACGGAGACCGCGATCAGTGGGACGACGACCCATATAGCGGAGCGATTAAGAATGGAAGGATGTTTGGACGCGGCGTAACCGATATGAAGGGTGGAAATGTTTCGCTAATCCTGGCGATGCAGGCTTTGAAGGAAAATGGCATCCAATTAAAAGGAGATGTCATTTTTCAAAGTGTGATTGAAGAAGAAAGCGGCGGTGCCGGAACATTAGCGGCTGTCCTGAGAGGATATAAAGCCGATGCCGCCCTGATCCCTGAACCGACGAATATGAGGATCTTCCCGAAACAGCAGGGTTCGATGTGGTTCCGAATCCATGTTAAAGGTCGGTCAGCCCATGGCGGAACGAGGTATGAAGGCGTTAGTGCGATTGAAAAAAGCATGACCGTCATCAATCATATTCGTGCATTGGAAGAAAAGCGAAATGCACGTATCAGTGATCCGCTTTATCAGAACACGCCCATTCCGATTCCAATCAATCTAGGCGTCATTGAAGGCGGTAATTGGCCGTCATCCGTTCCCGACCTTGTGAAAGTCGAAGGAAGGATGGGTGTTGCGCCGGAGGAAACGATGGAGCAGGCGAAAGACGAAATGGCGGCCTGGTTATTGCAGCTCGGGGAAGCGGACCAATGGTTCAAGGAAAACCCGCCCGTATTGGAATGGTTCGGGGCACGCTGGGTTCCGGGGTCAATTGATGTAGAGCATGAACTGATGAATGCACTTGTTCATCAATATCGGCAGGTTGCCGGACAGGACCCGGTCATTGAAGCCTCCCCTTGGGGAACGGACGGGGGATTGCTGACACATGTCGGTGAAACGCCAGCAATCGTTTTCGGACCGGGAGTAACCGAGGTTGCCCACTATCCTAATGAATACATCCTGCTCGACAACGTGTTCTCCACAGCCGAAATCATTGCGCTCACTCTAATTCAATGGTGTGGAATGGAGACTGAGCGGGATGGGGTCACCCAATCAGGGAAGAGAGAGACTATACCGGGAAATGGCAATTGAACTGGATGGCATCCCAGCAAGTGAAGCGAACGATTAAGTCTTTCACAAAGCGGTTGTTAAAAAACTCTTTTATTCTTGAACTTTTAACTTTAAAAGAAAATGAGGTAGGAACCTTATGGACATGAATCTCATTGATAATGAAGAACCGACAGTTAAAAGGCAACTGAAAGCAAGACATATGACCATGATTGCCATTGGCGGTTCAATAGGAACCGGATTATTTCTGGCGAGCGGGGCAACCATCCAGAGCGCAGGGCCCGGCGGTGCCCTCGCTGCCTATGCCTGCATTGGGATCATGGTTTATTTCCTGATGACGAGCTTAGGGGAAATGGCGACATATATGCCTGTGTCGGGATCCTTTTCCACCTATGCCACACGCTTTGTTGATCCCGCATTCGGCTTTGCACTTGGCTGGAATTACTGGTTTAACTGGGCAGTCACCCTTGCCGTGGAAATAGCTGCTGCAGCCATCATCATGAAATTCTGGCTCCCTGATGTACCCAGCCTGATTTGGAGTGCCTTATTTCTTGGAATCGTCTTCACCCTCAACGCCCTATCCATTAAAAGCTATGGTGAATCTGAATATTGGTTTGCACTAATAAAAGTCATTGCCATCATTTGCTTCATCATTATTGGTTTATTGACCATATTGGGGATTTTTGGCGGAAAGGTGATCGGATTTGAAAACTTCACCATGGATGAGGCACCATTCAAGGGAGGATTCTTATCGATCATCTCAATCTTTCTAATCGCGGGATTTTCTTTTCAAGGCACAGAACTGGTTGGTATTGCAGCCGGGGAAAGTGAAGAACCCGAAAAAAATGTTCCGAATGCAATCCGCCAAGTATTTTGGCGCATCCTATTATTTTACATCGGGGCCATCCTGATACTCGGCCTCTTAATACCGTATACGAGTCCAAGCTTGTTGAACGGAAATGTCGAAAACATTTCTGTAAGCCCTTTCACACTTGTCTTTGAACGGGCAGGACTGGCATTCGCGGCATCCGTCATGAATGCGGTCGTGTTAACTTCCTTACTGTCCGCCGGAAACTCGGGGCTATATGCATCAACGCGGATGTTATGGTCGATGGCAAAAGATCATCAAGCTCCCAAATTCCTGGCCAAAGTCAACCGCAGGGGGATCCCGATGAATGCCTTGATCATGACATCTATAATTGGGGGATTCGCCTTCTTGACCTCCATTTTCGGGGACCATGTATTTACATGGCTATTGAATGCATCCGGGCTGACTGGCTTCATAGCCTGGATTGGAATCGCCATAAGCCATTATCGCTTTAGACGAGCCTATGTTGCACAGGGTGGTGACCTGAACGAACTCAAATATAAAGCAAAATGGTTTCCATTCGGTCCGATTCTTTCATTCACCCTGTGCATACTCGTCATAGCAGGACAGAACTATGGAGCATTCCTAAGCGGCAGCATCGACTGGTATGGAGTCGCCGTCTCCTATATCGGATTACCGATATTCCTGGGAGTCTGGCTAGGATACAAGATTTATCATAAGACCAAATTAATAGCATTAAAAGATTGTCAATTCGATAAATCAGATGTGGCTTGATACCAATGGAAAAAACCTGAGCTTCCCTTTGGGGACTCAGGTTTTCTTATGAAGATTTGTATCGAAATCGAATTATATCTGCGGAAATCGAATTATATCTGCGAAAAACGGAATATATCTGCGAAAAACGAATTATATCTGCGAAACGGCCATTATCTTATCTCAAATGATTTTTTTATAGCTGAATAATTGGGGAAGTGGTGCAATATTATTCTATGTACGATTATACTGTGGATGAAAGGAAACTGATGATGAAAGAGGCGTTTCGCGGTTCTGGAATTGGAGTCATTTTCATGGCGGTCTTCGGAACACTGTGGGCGGGTACCGGTGTAATGGGATTGCAAGGGTGGGGGTTTCCCTACGTGGAACTCGCAGCCATATTCGTGGGAATCATCATGGTTATCGTTGGCATTTCATTAATACATGCATCACAAAAAATGTCCAATCAAGTTTCAGATGATGGGGCAAGACGTCTTAAGCGTATCGGATTTTTGTTTAATATGGTCTTCATTGCCGAAGGCTTGCTGATTGGGATTGCCATTGCCATCTGTAACTTGATCAATCAGACCGATCTTATACCGGGAGTCATCGCCATTATTGTAGGGATTCATTTTTTACCATTGGCGTCACTTTTCCAAATCAAGGTTTATTATGCAACAGGTGTGCTTCTCTGTTTATTGGCGCTTATTACATGGCTGATTGTGCCAGACACCGTCATGGTTGGGGAGCATCAAATCCTTGCACCGTTATCATTGCTCGGCTTTGGATGCGCGCTAATACTCTGGACCACTGGACTTACGCTATGGCTCGGAATAAAGAATTCAAGCCGAACGATAGCCGATGTAGAATGAATTAATAAAAAAACCCGTCATGGTGAACGGGTTTTTTCATTTAATTTTTCATCCAGGTCAAGAGCCTGACAATTTGAAATGGTTCATTCCAAACAAGAATGAAACTTAAAAGAAAGAATGCAGCCACAGCCAAAAATTTTGACATTCCTCTTTCATTTTTATATATGGCCCCTAAGCTGCATAACAAACCAATTAGCAACGCACCGAATCCTGAAATCATAAGCAGCTCGGACGCTTTTGAAAAAGCTAGGGAACAGGAAAATGATAGGATACCAATCACTGCAAATACGATTGACCAATTGCTTAAACGTTTCATAGAGACTCCTTTTTTACTAATTATACCAATTTGGTGTTGGTAATGGAATGAAAAAAATTGAGGTTGTCACTTATGGGAATATATTGTAATATATATAACAATATAAAATTTTAGAAGCATTGACAAGGACATGAATCATTTTTACGGTCTGCAGAGAGGGAAGGGCAGCTGCGAACTTCCTGGCTTAGGAAACTGATTTACCGCCTTTGAGCTATATCGGTGAACAAGAGTAACTGATATCGTCTAAGCTGCGTTACAGCTCCAGAGCCATGAGTATTTTTTGCTTATGGGAAATTGGGTGGAATCACGGGTAAACGCACTCGTCCCTTACATAGGGATGGGTGCGTTTTTTATTATTATAATTATTGCCATGATAAGGACATGAATCATTTTTACGGTCTTCAGAGAGGGAAGGGCAGCTGCGAACTTCCTGGCTTAGGAAATTGATTTACCGCCTTTGAGCTATATCGGTGAACAAGAGTAACTGATATCGTCTAAGCTGCGTTACAAGCTCCAGAGCCATGAGTGTTTTTTGCTTATGGGAAATTGGGTGGAACCACGGGTAAACGCACTCGTCCCTTATATAGGGATGTGTGCGTTTTTTTCTATATAAAAATATGGCGATGATAAGGACATGAATCATTTTTACGGCCTGCAGAGAGGGAAGGGCAGCTGCGAACTTCCTGGCTTAGGAAACTGATTTACCGCCTTTGAGCTATATCGGTGAACAAGAGTAACTGATATCGTCTAAGCTGCGTTACAAGCTCCAGAGCCA
>NZ_JBYSYV010000002.1:117589-149122 GCF_058783805.1 Peribacillus sp. FW305-BF15
CGCCTTTGAGCTATATCGGTGAACAAGAGTAACTGATATCGTCTAAGCTGCGTTACAAGCTCCAGAGCCATGAGTGTTTCTTGCTTATGGGAAATTGGGTGGAACCACGGGTAAACGCACTCGTCCCTTGCATAGGGATGTGTGCGTTTTTTTATTACTTAAAAAGGGGTGTTTATGTGATGGGTGAAAAAATGATTAAAGTTCAATTCCCGGATGGGCAGCAAAAGGAGTATCCGCAAGGAATCACAGTGGAAAGTGTGGCAGGCTCACTCAGCCCAAGTTTAAGGAAAAAGGCAGTAGCTGGAAAACTGGATAAGCAATTGGTTGATTTAAGTCATAAGCTTAATAAGGATGGCGAACTGTCGATCTTGACTCTCGATTCGGTTGAAGGATTACAAGTATTGCGACATACATCGGCGCATGTTTTGGCACAGGCTGTGAAAAGAATTTACGAAAATGTGGAATTAGGGATGGGACCAGTCGTGGAAGACGGTTTTTACTATGATTTTAAGTTAGAACACTCTTTGAGCTCAGAAGATCTGCAGGCCATTGAAAAAGAGATGGAACATATCATAAGTGAAAATCTGGAAATCAAAAGAATCGAAGTAACTTATGAAGAAGCTGTGAAGTTATTCCAGGGCAGAGGGGAGTCATTCAAGTTGGATATAGCAAAGAACATCCCCAATGGTGAAAAATTAACGCTCTATCAACAGGGGGAATTCATCGATCTTTGCAGAGGGCCGCACCTTCCATCCACATCATTTGTAAAATCATTCAGATTGACTCGTGTATCTGGTGCCTATTGGCGGGGAGACAATCAAAATGAAGTTCTCCAAAGGGTGTATGGCGTGGCTTTTCGAAAGAATAAGGATTTACAGGATCATTTTAAATTCCTGGAAGAAGCGGCCAAACGCGACCACCGTAAATTAGGGAAGCAGTTGGAATTATTCATGTTTTCGGAGGAAGCCCCTGGAATGCCATTTTATTTACCGAAAGGACAAATCGTTAGAAATGAATTGGAGAAGTTCTCGCGGGAGCTTCAGACTGAAGCTGATTATGACGAAGTTCGGACTCCTTTGATGATGAACCAGCGGTTATGGGAACAATCGGGCCACTGGGATCATTATCACGAGAATATGTACTTCACTGAGGTGGATCAAACAAAATTCGCGATGAAGCCAATGAACTGTCCGGGTCATATGCTTATTTTCAAAAACAGTCTTTATTCTTACAGGGATTTACCCATCCGGATGGCCGAATTCGGTCAAGTCCACCGTCATGAATATAGCGGTGCATTGAACGGGATGCTGCGTGTCCGTACATTTTGTCAGGATGATGCCCACATCTATGTACGGCAGGATCAAATCGAAAGTGAAATAAAACAAGTGTTTCATCTGATCGATAAGGTGTATCGCACTTTCGGATTCGAGTATTCCGTTGAGCTCTCGACTCGTCCGGTGGATTCAATGGGCGATGATTCCCTTTGGGAAGCTTCTGAAACAGCCCTGAAAAATGTTCTGGAAAGCATCGGGATACAATATCAAGTAAATGAAGGGGACGGGGCATTTTATGGACCGAAAATTGATTTTCATATTAAAGATGCATTAAAACGAAGCCACCAATGTGCAACAATCCAACTTGATTTTCAAATGCCCGACAAATTTGATCTGACTTACATCGATGAAAATAATGAAAAAGTCCGTCCGGTCGTCATTCATCGTGCCATCTTTGGATCGATCGATCGTTTTTTCGGAATCCTGATAGAACACTTTGCCGGTGCTTTTCCGGTATGGCTCGCCCCGGTGCAAGTACAGATCATCCCAGTCTCACAAGTTCATCTGGATTATTGTTTACAGGTTCAAAATGCACTGAAGAATCAAGGCATAAGAGTGAAAGTCGATGATCGGAATGAAAAGCTGGGGTATAAAGTCAGGGAAGCACAGCTGGGGAAAATCCCATATATGCTGGTCCTTGGAGATAAAGAAGAAAAAGAAAATGAAGTAAATGTCCGGAAATACGGGGAACAAGAATTTGAAAATGTCACAATAGAAACGTTCATCAAGAAAATGGTCCAGCAAATAAAAGAACGCAGCATCTAACAAGAAAGCAGCTTAAATTGGAACTCACGAGTAAAAGCCCGAATCTCACGAGTAAAAGCCCGAAACTCACGAGTAAAAGGCCGAAATTCACGAGTAAAAGCCCGAAACTCACGAGTAATTGGAATAAAAAAGACAGCCGAATAAATCGGCTGTCTTTTTCTATTAAATCCATACCCAGCCAACGCTCGGAATGAACTGCTGGAAACAGTTACCCCCAGGGCCGCCATGACCGCCGCCGGGGCAGGTTAATCCTAAGTAGTGTAATCAAACTAAATCTAGAAATCCTCCCTTTGTGTTTACCCTTTCAGGCTATGAACAATGAGGGGACAAAGAAGGATAATAAAATAGGCGGCCTATTTTATATAAAAGCAAGAAATTTATTCGAATTCCCGAGTAATTGCACGACTTCTTATGTAAATAAAACCTTTGCTGCCTGGATGGCAAAGTATATGCCAATCCCTATAAGGGATATACCTGAAACGATCGAGATGCCCATTAGGATAGGTTTGGATAAAAAGCGTCTGAAGGTGCTGGCGATGATGGCCATTGCGAAATCCCAGATTAAGAGGCCGATAAGGATTCCTGAGCTGTATAAAAGTAAATGATCCATATCATATTTTGAAGCGGAGTTTGCGAGAATGGATCCGTAAATCCCCAGCCAAAACAAAATGGATAAAGGATTCGAAAGGGACATGATGAATCCTGTCAGGAATGAAGAGAAAAGGGAATCTTTCGCTTTTCGTGCATTCACTTCAATCTTACCTGCACTTAGCAGACTTTCGATTCCGGTATAGGTCAGGACGAAAAATCCAAAAAGCCATAAAAATGTCTTCATGAAGGAGTTGTCCAAAAAGTGGACGACACCGAAAAAGACGAGGGCTATAAAAACAAAATCCGCTAAAATGGCACCCCAGCCAAATACCCAGGCATGCCAAAAACCCTTCTTGATTCCTTTGTCCAATTGAGCAGCGTTTATGGGACCGATAGGAGCCGCCAGTGATAAACCTAATAATACAAAGCTGAAAAAAACACCCAATTCATCACCTCATCGTTTATACATCTTCGCTTATTTGAATGTATTCAAACATTTGGACTTGTACCACCTTTTTAGTTCTATTTCTTGAGTTTAGTCCGCCTTGTCTGACCTGGTATTTTTGTAACAACACAGAAAACTCCTTCATAATGTAATTTAGTCAAATGGAAAGACGCCTATTTTAGTGCATGCGCTATTCAAAGCGGAATTGGAGGAGAATTATGCCTGAATTATCAATGCCGAATAAATATAAAACAATTCTTGATATCATGCATACTGATATTGCAATAAATGAAATGAAGGATCATTTTGAAGAAGGACTTTCAAATGCGTTAAACCTTATTAAAGTATCAGCCCCTTTCGTTTTACATGAAGGTAATGGTATCAATGACAATTTAAATGGTGTGGAGCGGATTCTTACCTTTGATGCTCTGGATATTAAGGATAAACAAATAGAAGTGGTTCAATCTTTGGCAAAGTGGAAAAGGATCACTCTTTCTAGGTATGGTTTGGCTTGTGATGAAGGCATTTACACGAATATGAATGCAATAAGACGTGATGAAAAACTGGATCATTTACACTCGTTATTTGTGGATCAATGGGACTGGGAGAAAGTCATTACGAAAGAACAACGTAACGTGGATACATTAATATCCGAAGTGAAAAAAATATATCGTGCCATTAAATCGACCGAACGTTATATGTTTGAATTCCATCATCTGCTTAAGCCTGTGTTACCTGAGAACATTCACTTCATTACGACCCAGGAGTTGGAGGATTTATACCCGGATCTTACTCCGAAGGAAAGAGAGAACGTGGCAGCGAAGAAATATGGTGCAATTTTCATTATGAAAATTGGCGGAGCTTTACAATCGGGGGAAAAGCATGATGGACGTTCACCGGATTATGATGATTGGGATTTAAATGGAGATATCGTTTTATGGAACCCACTCTTGGAATGTGCTTTTGAGGTTTCTTCAATGGGCATTCGAGTAGATGAAAGGTCATTGTTAAAACAATTAAGATTATCCAAAAACGAGAATCGTAAGGTACTCGATTATCATAAGGCCGTATTGGAAGGAAAGCTTCCGTATTCAATAGGCGGGGGAATAGGGCAATCCAGATTATGCATGTTTTTGTTGAAGAAAGCACATATTGGCGAGGTTCAGGTTTCGGTATGGAATGACCAAATAATAGAGGAATGTGAAAAAAGGAATATTATTCTTTTATAAAGACGAAAGCGGGAAACCCATTTTTAAACAGAATGGTTAGACTGTAGGCAAATGGAGTTTTATCCAAATTATTTAACAAAGTTGATTGGAGCGAGTGCCCTACGTTCCAATCAACGTCCAAATTTGTACAAGCAAAAAAAAGATAGACCATTCTTAAACAGAATGGTTTTTTTTGTTTTAAAGGGAATGGGGTAATTTTGGGAGAAGCGCAACTGAATAAATGTTTCTGCACTATAACATAATAATTTAAGACATCTAATATATGATGGCAAAACAAATTGGTTTCACAAATGGTTACCTTTTATGCAATAAGTTGCTTTTATAATGGATGAGGAGTGTAAGTATGGAAGGTCATGAGAAGCAAAATAAAGATGTAAGCGTGTGGTGCTTGATTAGTATGGCATCGATTCCATTGGTTATGACACTTGGAAATTCAATGCTTATCCCGGTTTTGCCCATTTTCGAGGAAAAGGTGGGGATATCTTCATTTCAATCAAGTATGGTGATAACAAGCTATTCCGTTGCATCCATCTTTTTAATTCCCATTGCTGGTTATTTATCAGATCGATTCGGACGGAAAATGGTCATTCTGCCAAGCTTGATCCTGGCCCTTATCGGTGGTTTGATCGCTGGTTATGCGTCATGGAAAATGGAAAATCCCTATACATGGATCATCATTGGGAGGGTATTGCAAGGGATTGGGGCGTCTGGGGCCTCACCCATCATATTGCCTTTGGTGGGGGATTTATACAAAGATGATGATGAAAAAACGAGTTCTTGTTTGGGAATCATAGAAACCTCGAATACGTTTGGGAAAGTGCTTAGTCCAATATTGGGTTCCCTGTTTGCTGCATTTATCTGGTTTTTACCATTCTTCTCGATTTCATTCTTCAGTTTAATATCTATTGTTTTGGTCTTTTTCTTTATAAAGGTACCAAAGGAGAAGGATGAGCCGAAGAAATTCAAGGATTTCTGGCATGATACGAAAAAAATATTCAAGAAGGAAGGAAAATGGTTATATACGGTTTTCCTGATTGGTGTCTTTGTCATGTTGGTTTTGTTCGGTGTTCTTTTCTTTTTGTCTGATAATCTGGAAAAAATCCATGATTTGCATGGTATCAAAAAAGGTTTAGTGATAGCGATCCCGCTATTTTTTCTTTGCGTATCTTCTTATGTTGCAGGGAAAAAAATCAAGGGGGAATTACCAATCATGAAAAAGATCATCATGATCAGTTTAGCTGTCCTTTCAATCAGCCTTGTATTTGTCGGTTTTACTAAAAACAGGGTCGTCCTTCTATTGATAATAACAAGCTTGGTGGGCATAGCAATTGGTGCTTTATTGCCGACACTCGACGCAATCATCACTCAAAATATAGAAAAGGAACAGCGGGGGACGATAACCTCCTTCTACATGTCATCAAGGTTCATCGGCGTTGCTGCAGGCCCTCCGGTCATGTCCCTTGTTATGAAAAATCATATCAATATGACCTATATCATTTCTGGGATCATCGGTATAGGCATCGTATTGATTGTTATGAAATTCATTAGTTCAGACAAAAAAGAAGCTGCTGCGTAATCGGCTTCAATACATCTCAAAAAAGCCGGGCTTTCCCACGGCTTTTTTTTGTGAATCGGGAAATTTTTTTGGCATGTGGTTATAGGCGGAGGGTTGTCACATAAAATGTACAAGTCATGAACTAGCTCGAAGGAGTGATGCTTTTTGAGTGTACATTTACTGCTAAGTTACTTTTTCTTAGGACTTACCCTTGCAGCACCGATCGGTCCGGTGAACTCCGCTCGTATCGATAAAGGAATCAAGAACGGGTTTTGGCACGCCTGGATCGTTGGGGCAGGGTCGATGATCGCAGATGCCTTGTTCATGATTTTAGTATATGTAGGAATGGTGCGGTTTTTAGAAATCCCGATCGTCCAGATATTTCTTTGGCTTTTTGGCGGATTTGTGCTTATTTATTCAGGGATCGAAAGTATATTACGGGTTAATACGATATTATTAAATGAATACAGGAATAGAGATTCTTTAATTTCCTGTTTTTTGACTGGGTTCATCATGTCCGTGACCAGTCCATTGTCCATTTTATTTTGGTTGGGGATATATGGATCTGTTTTAGCTAAAACGGCTTCAAGTTATGGGACATCCCAACTTTTCATTTATAGCGGGATGATCTTTCTTGGTCTTACCTGCTGGGACTTTTTTGTTGCGGCATTAACGAATGGATTTCGCAGGTTCTTAAATGAAAAAAGCTTAATGGCCATTTCGATCATCTCTGGATTATCATTGGTCGGTTTTGGGGTTTATTTTGCTTACCAAGGCATTGCTGCCATCCTATCATAAAGCAGAATGCATTAGATTATTACATAAGGTATTTGAAAACTTCTTCCTTGCATAATTCATTGTGGCATTATCAACACTATGAATGATGGAAGGGGGTAATGTTATGACAACAAAAGCCAATTGCAGTTCAGCGAAAGGAAAGGCTGTCCAAGATTCCAATGCATCCGGTGAACAACAGGGCGACATGAAATGGTGGCAGCTATCATTGGTCGGCGTAGGCTGTACGATCGGGACAGGGTATTTCCTCGGATCAACCATAGGGATTAAAACGACTGGGCCATCCATTGTATTTTCATTTGTATTGGCTGCACTGGGTACCTATATCGTATATAATCTGCTTGCCAAGATGACGGCTGCCGATCCTCAAGAAGGTTCTTTTTGTTATTATGCCAATAAAGCATTTGGACGATGGGCGGGCTTTAGCTGTGGCTGGAATTATTGGTCCTCCAATATATTGATCATGGGAAGCCAGCTTACTGCACTTTCGCTATTATCTCAATTTTGGTTCCCGAAAGTGCCGCTTTGGCTATTTGCATCCGGTTTTGCCATTGTTTCAATCGTGGTGGTATTGCTGGGAACAAAAGGGTTCGACAGGGTGGAAAACATCCTTGCTGTAATTAAGACAGCAGCAATCGTAATGTTTATCATCATTGCAATATGTGCCGTTTGCGGCTGGTTCGGTCTTGCTGGAGCGAAACCGCCATCATTTCCGAATACGTTCAATGAATTATTCCCCAAAGGGTTAAAGGGGTTTTGGACATCCCTTATCTATGCCTTTTATGCGTTTGGCGGCATTGAGGTCATTGGATTGATGGCGATGCAGCTTAAAAAGAAAGAAGATGCACCAAAGGCAGGGACGATCATGCTCTTGGTCCTTACCATTATATATGTGGTTTCATTGGGATTAGCCGTAACCATGATTTCGTTAGGGGCATTCAGTGAAAAAGAAAGCCCATTCGTTTCGGCATTGGACAGTTATCACCTGACATTTTTCCCGCACGTTTTTAATGGTGCGATCATCATTGCCGGTTTCTCGACGATGACCGCTTCACTATTCGGTGTAACCAATTTACTGGTAACGCTATCCAATGATGGGAATGCACCCGCATTATTCATGCAAAAGATCAAGAAATTCAAAGATCTTCCGCTGCCGTCACTGGGGCTTGGAGCCTTAGGTCTTTTAGGATCGATCATCACTGCCTTGCTCCTGCCAGGAAAGATTTATGAATACATTACAACATCTGCTGGTATATTGCTTTTGTATAACTGGGCATTCATCATTCTTTCTTCATTCAAAATCTTGGAAAATAAGATGTGGAGTAAGATTACGGCGGTTTTCGGACTGCTTTTAATTTTAGCGGCAGTAAGTGGAACACTGCTTGAAAAAGAGATACGTCCAGGGTTTTTCATCAGCCTTTTATTCATCGTGATCATCGGTCTGGCAGCCCTTTTCATGAAGTTCAAGGTATGGAATAAGAACAAGGCAATGGCCGCAAAAGCGAGTAAATCAGGACTTGATTAAAAAAGGAACTCGACTAATTCAAAGTCGAGTTCCTTTCAATTTGGCGCTAAATTTCAATGATTATTGGAAGGATCATTGGTTTTTTCTTAGTTTGATTAAAGAGATATTGCCCCAGTTCCTTCTTAATGGTCTGTTTAATGATGTTCCACCGGTATATTTTTTCACTTTGTAAGTCGTTGACCGTTTTCGTGACAATACGATTCACATTTTTTAGGAGGTCCTCGGAATTTTGTACATATACAAATCCACGGGAAATGGTATCGGGTCCTGAGACTATTTTTCTTTCCGTCTTGCTTAGTGTTATGACGATGACGAGCATTCCATCTTCGGAAAGCTGTTTGCGGTCCCGCAGAACGATTTCTCCAACATCCCCGACGCCAACACCGTCGACAAAGGTATTGCCGGCAGCCACCTTTCTTGTTTGACGGGCAACGGAGTTTTCAATATCCACCACATCACCATTATTGATGATGAAAGTGTGGTCCTTCTCCACCCCGACAGACTCAGCTAACAATCGATGCTGGTGCAGCATCCGATACTCACCGTGAATTGGGATGAAATACTTAGGTTTCATCAGGGTAAGCATAAGCTTTAACTCTTCCTGATAAGCATGTCCGGATACATGCATGCCCGTTACAGTCCCAGAACCGTAAATGACCTTGGCACCTAGCTGAAACAGGTTGTCGATGATACGTGAAACATCCCGTTCATTTCCGGGTATTGGTGTGGATGCAAGAATCACTGTATCATCGGGCAATATGCTCATATCCCGATAATTTGAACTGGCAAGGCGGGAAAGGGCGGCAAATGGCTCTCCTTGACTTCCTGTACATAAAACCGCAACCCTTTCCGGAGCATAACTATCGACTTCTTGTGGTTGGATAAGCATCCCATCAGGAACCTCGAGATAGCCGCGTTCAATGGCAACGGTTACGACGTTCACCATGCTTCGTCCAATCAGGGCCAGTTTCCGGTTTGTCTTCTGTGCAGCGTTCACAACTTGTTGAACACGATTGACATTTGAAGCGAATGTCGAAAGGATGACTTTCTGTTTTGCCTGCATGAAGGCCTCTTCAATATGGCTGCCAACCAGATGCTCCGAGGGACTGGAGCCGGGACGCTCTGCGTTCGTGCTTTCCGATAGTAGAACGAGGACACCTTCACTCCCGATTTTGGCCATTTTATGAATATCGGGATACTGATCATTCATCGGAGTCAAGTCAAACTTGAAGTCCCCTGTATGAACGACCGTGCCTTCCGGCGTATGCATGGTGACTCCGAGGCAATCGGGAATACTATGATTCGTTTTGAAAAAGTCCAGAACCATTTCCCCGAATTCCAGCTTTGAATCCGAATCGATCTGGATTAATTCCGTATCAGCCAAAAGGTTATGTTCTTTTAACTTCAATTCAATCAAACCAAGTGTTAAACGTGTGGCATAAATGGGCACATTCAATTTTTTCAAGAAATAAGGGATACCGCCGATATGATCTTCATGCCCATGAGTCACAATCAAAGCGCGGATCTTCTCCTTATTCTCCTGAAGAAAGGAAATATCAGGAATGATCAAATCGACTCCTAATAAACTTTCATCAGGAAACTTTGCACCACAATCAATAATGACGATATCGTTAGAATATTGAATCACATACATGTTTTTACCGATTTCATTCACTCCGCCCAGAGCCAATATGGACAAAGCATTCTCTTTCACACTCAAGTAGATAGACCTCCCTTTATTATGATAAGGATAGTGTTTCCTTAGGTCGCTTTTATAAAACCAACTCTTTTTTTAAATCAGGCTAATTCAAAAAGCCATAAAAAAAACACCTGCCGCATTCGGTAGGTGTGTATCTTCAATCTTCATCGGCTCAAGCAAGAATGGATGCTTTCTTCAAAAGTCTCCAATGCTTGGATCTGTGAAGCATATCCGGTTTTCAGAGTGGTCAGCAGACTTTCTATCAGAAATTCTCGCGGTTTGTCTGACTGCATCAGCTCATCTTGGATGAAATCGACCAATTCAATGGCTCTTCTTCGATCTTCACCGCAAGGAATAGCCTTGTTTATCGCTTTTTTCAATTCAGTGGTGGAATGAAGCAAATCATTATGGCAAGCATCAAGCTGGTTTGTGAATTTTGGAAACCACGTATCCATTAATTCCGGATCAATGATCTGTTCCCCGCTTTCAGCCACTTCATTGACTAAATGGACAATGCGATTCATGCAATAGCGGATAATTTGTATGTCCGGTGTACCGGCGGGATTAGCACGGTAACTAAAATGATTCATGTGGGTCATCATCGAATGAAAGATAATGACGCTATCTAAAAGATAGGGTTTTTTACTTTCACCGAAGATATCGATAAAACGGTTATACATCCAGCGTAAGCTCAACAATAGCGTCTTATTGATGAATTGCTTTAATTCCTCATCATTGGAAACACGGACTTCTTCGATCAGGATAAGCAATTTGCTTTGCTTGTTCACCATCAATTGCAGTTCGAGCTGCCGGATGAAAATTTCAATATCGGCGGAATCTTGACCAATCAACAGCTTTTCCCGTTCATGGCGAATCTTTGTATAAAAGGAGCGGAAAATAGCTATAAATAATTCACCCTTCGAAGGGAAATAATTATAAAATGTACCTTTTGATATACCGCTGCCGTCTAAAATGTCTTGAATGGACGTCGCTTGGTAGCCTTTGTCAATAAACAGCTTATGAGCCGTATCGATGACATTCTGCCTTCGATTGTTCATTATATCACCTGATTTTCATTATACTGCTTGTATAAAATTAATCGTACTCTATTTTTCATCACAGCACAAACCCTTATTTAAACCAGTAAATTTTTATTGCAAAAAATGAACTAGGGGTATATTATTGATTTTGTGAGTTTTTAATATACCGCTCGTATAATTAAATGAACCAATAGTTTGAATGGAGGAATAGATAAAAAGTGAGTACTGCACAAATAAATGAGAAAAAGGGTTCGTTTGGCATTTTGGCCATACTGATGGTCGGTGCGTTCATAGCGATACTGAATTCAACCCTTTTAAATATTGCACTGCCATCCATCCAAATAGACCTGGGAATCGAGACTTCCACAGTCCAATGGCTGACAACAGGCTATATGCTCGTGAACGGAATCATGATTCCGACAACTGCCTTCTTAATAAAAAAATATTCGGTGCGTAATCTGTTCCTGACAGCCATGCTCCTATTCTCAATCGGGACGATCGTGGCAGGTGTAGCGCATGTATTCCCGCTATTATTGAGCGCACGTATGGTTCAGGCTGCAGGTTCGGCAATCATGATGCCATTATTAATGAACGTACTTTTAACTTCTTTCCCTGTTGAAAAACGAGGCTCGGCAATGGGACTATTCGGTTTGGTCATGATGTTTGCCCCTGCAATCGGGCCGACGCTTTCAGGCTGGATCATCGAACATTATGATTGGAGAATGCTATTCCATTTCATTACTCCGCTAGCTTTACTAGTGCTTATTTTCGGCTTCTTTAAACTTAAAGACCACAAGGAAAAAGTCGATATCTCAATTGATAAAATATCGGTCATCCTTTCAAGCTTAGGCTTCGGCGGTTTGCTTTACGGATTCAGTTCGGCAGGCAGCAAGGGGTGGGATAGCCTTGAGGTATACGGAACACTGATTGTCGGTGCCATCTCCCTGATCCTTTTCATAACACGCCAGCTTAAAATGGAAACACCAATGCTTGAGTTCAATATCTTCAAGCACCCGATGTTCGCTTTATCCGCAACGATCTCAATCGTACTGAACATGGCGATGTTCTCGGGGATGATCTTAATTCCGATGTACACACAAACAGTACGTGGCATTTCACCATTCGATTCTGGATTATTGATGCTTCCAGGTGCGTTATTAATGGCCCTCATGTCACCGGTCACCGGTAAGCTTTTCGATAAGTTCGGTGCCCGCATCCTTGCTTCAATCGGTTTGCTTATCACCGTGGTAACTACGTATTTGCTAAGTAAATTATCAATGGAAACCACGTATACAGAAATTGTAATCCTGTTTTCCGTTCGTTCCTTCGGGATGTCAATGTCCATGATGCCGATCATGACAAATGGTTTGAACGCGCTGCCAGCCCGCATGAACCCGCACGGTACAGCCATGAATAACACACTGAACCAAATTTCCGGTGCGATCGGTACGGCATTGCTCGTTACGGTCATGTCTAACCGTGCAGCGTCTACTGCCGAAGATTTAATGACGAAAGCGATGAGCAAATTAACGAGCCAGCCCTCCGCTGAGATGATGGGCCAAATGAAAGCCCAAATCGGGATGCAGGCAATGCTGGATGGAATTAACTTCTCCTTCTTTGTATCTACCTTCATTGCCGGTGTGGCGCTGATTCTGGCATTATTCATTAAGCGTGCTTGGCCGGCTGAAGAAAAACCAGCTGTGAAAAAAGATCAAACCGCTTAAATGAAACAATAAAAGGCCCTATGCCACCTGAATCGTTCAGGCAGCATGGGGCTTTTTCTATTCTGCTTTTCACGTTAAGGCCCATAACGGAATGTAATTCAGGCTGCTGCGGAATGAAGCCAAAGGATGAATAAATGGATGAAGGCAGGAATAGAAGGTGTGAAGGCAGAAATGAACAGATGCAGGATGAATAAATGGGTGAAGGCATAAACGTATAATTTACTTATAGTCAACATAGTATTTTAGAGGTTTTTTTAAAAATAGATCGGGGTTCAAAATGGCGATTCCGATCCTGGGAGTGAACAGGAGATGGAAATTAGGGTTAATCAAATTGAGTTGAATGGACTCACGTTTCAATATCGGGAGTGCGGGGATGTTTCTGCTCCACCGCTTGTTGTTCTTCATGCACTGGGAAAAAGTTCGGAATCATGGGATGAAGCGGCTGCCGCATTAGGAGAAAGTTATCGTGTTTTAGCTTTAGATCAACGGGGCCACGGTGGGAGTGCGAGAACGAATACATATACTTTTGAATCGATGCGTGATGATTTGCTTCATTTTGCAGATGCGCTTGATTTGGGAAGGTTTTCGCTAATGGGGCATTCCATGGGGGGGACGGTTTCCTATCTTTTCTCACAAACCTTTCCTACGAGGATAGAAAGGTTGATTGTCGAAGATACGCCGCCTCCTTTCTCGGATAAACCAATGGAGGTTCCTTCCAGGCCTTCTGTCCCACTGCCGTTTGATTGGCAGGTAGTGCCTTCGATTCTACAGCAGCTTAATGAACCCGATCCAGAATGGTGGGCACGCCTCACCGATATAATGATGCCGACGCTTGTGATAGGGGGCGGGGCCAGCCATATTCCCCAAAACAAATTGCAGGAGGTTTCCGAGCTTATCCCGAATTGCGAATTGGTGACGATAGAGGATGCCGGACACTTTGTCCATGATGATAATTTATCAGCTTTCTTGTCTGTTGTAAAAAGGTTTCTTACCAAAGGGCAGGCGATTTAAAGTAGAAATAAGAGGGTTGCTGGTGCAGCCCTCTTATTTCTGCTTTAAATGGTTTATTTTAAAGACGGCATTTACCGATTTATTATTAAGGATTTCCAGCAGCTGTTCAGCCATATAGTCAGCGCTATATTTAAAGCCAGTGTTGACCCATTCGATGATCATGCCCAATATCGCATATGCTTGGTAACTGGAGGCAAGTTCTTTATTGATCTTAGGGTTCGGCCGGTAATCTTCCAGGTCCTCCACTGGAAGCTTCTTCAACTCATTACAAATCCGTTCCAGTAATGTAGGCCATGCATTCGACTTTAGGATGAGAGTATAAATGTTTGCATGGTTAGCGACATGTTCAAATATTTTGATGACCGAAGCCGTTAGTTCATTGATGGTGAAAGTTTCGGCGTTCTTATAAGGTTCCCGGTAAGATATGATCAAATCGGCAATCACATCCTCC
This sequence comes from Peribacillus sp. FW305-BF15, assembly GCF_058783805.1. NCBI lineage: Bacteria > Bacillati > Bacillota > Bacilli > Caryophanales > Bacillaceae > Peribacillus > Peribacillus sp. FW305-BF15. The sequence goes on from NZ_JBYSYV010000002.1 coordinate 131,754, forward strand.
ATGACCTCTTCAAGCAGCTCCTCTTTGTACTGATAGTGTTTATAAAATGTACCCCGATTAAGGTCGGCGAGTTCTACAATATCAGTAATCGATATCTCCCTGAAATCCTTACTTTGCATTAAAGAAATGAGGGATTCTTTCAAAGCCATTTTGGATTTCCTGATCCTTCTATCAATCCCAGTATTATTATCAGTCATTTTCTTCATCCTTTGTTCGTTATTGTGCTTTTAATAAACATAGTTACTACTTTCTGTTCATTATTCAACATTGAGGACAGCATTTGCTGATTGTATAAGCCTACTGAAACTAATTATACTATAAAGGAAGGTAGATAATGAACATCTGTACAATAAGTAAAGCTTCACTAGAATGAATGGGGGAGTTCAAATGAAATTACAAGACAAAGTTGCCGTTGTGACAGGAGCAGCATCAGGCATGGGGAAACAAATTGCCATAGATTATGCTCGAGAAGGAGCTAAAGTCGTCGTATCGGATTTAAATCTTGATGGTGCGAACGATACGGTGGAAGAAATAAAAGCGAATGGCGGAGTGGCCTTTGCCATTAAAACGAACGTAGCGGTGGAGGAAGATATTCAACATTTGATCGATACCACGGTCAGTAATCATGGAACGGTGGATATTTTGGTGAATAACGCGGGTATCATGGATGGCATGGAACCTGCTGGGGACATTGAAGATTCTAAATGGGATCGGATTTTTGCCATTAACACGACAAGCGTCATGCGTTCGACTAGAAAGGTGATGCCGATTTTTTTAGAAAAACAAAAAGGGGTCATCATCAATATTGCTTCTGCTGGCGGTTTGTACGGTGCCCGGGCTGGTGCTGCTTACACTGCCTCTAAACATGCAGTCGTTGGTTTCACGAAAAACACGGGCTACATGTATGCCAATAAAGGGATTCGCTGCAATGCTATAGCACCAGGCGGAGTAGAAACCAATATTGGTTCCAGCATGACGAATATCAATGAGTTTGGCTTCTCTCGCCAACAACTGGGTATGGCGATCAATCCACGAAACGGCAAACCTGAGGAAATCGCTAAAGTGGCATTATTCCTTGCTTCAGACGATTCCAGTTTTGTTAATGGCACTGTCATTACGGCAGATGCTGGTTGGAGTGCATACTAAACCATGAATTAAAAAGAATCCATGCATTCCTGCCAGTAAGCAGGGATGCATGTTTTTTTGAGTGGAGCCTTGGCAGGATATTTGGGTGGGGATTGTGGTTGGCCAGAAATTTCCATAAGGAAGGTTTTGACTTCATCGGGTGATTTCAATCGAAAGTGGATTAGTGGGGGCTGGATAGTTCCGCTACTATCCAGTTTTTCTCAAAAAGAATTATGCTATCAATGGATTTAAAAGATAAGTTGAACTCTGAAATCTCGGAAGCAAAATAGGTTCCCTGAAAAAATCCACTTTCCTTATGAAATAGAATCATTGAGTGATCCATTAGTTTGCTGCGGTACCTCGTAAACAATATATTAATGTTTGTGAGAATATTGAAGGACTTTCTGACGGACGTAATCAAGATGCTTGTACATTTGGCTGAATGCTTCATGTGGATCATGTGCTGCAAGTGCAGCATAGATGGCTTTATGATACTTCACAGTCAGTTCCCGTTCCCTGAATTGAATCAAGCTATTTATTTTATTATGAGTGATCAATAAGGAATCGATCATGCCTTCAATGATGGGATTGTTTGCACTTAAAGCGATGATCTTATGGAATTCTTTATCGGCCTCTCCATAATCGTTGTCTTCACTATTGGCAATCGTGTCAATCGTAACCTGCAGTTTCTCCAGTTGCTCGTCTGTGATCTTCTCGGCAGCCATTGTTACTAATCCCAACTCCAAAGCCATTCGCGCTTCGATGATCGCTGGTAAATTATCCGTAGCCAGCGCAAGCATGACAGAGAATGGATGTGTACCGATTTTATCGTTAAAAAAGGTTCCTTCACGCGTTTTCCTTGTAATGACCCCTAGTGTATCAAGGGCACTGAGCGCCTCACGTAAAACAGGCCGGCTTACTTCAAGTTCTTTCATAAGTTCCATTTCAGGAGGCAGTTTGTCGCCCGCTTTCATTTGTCCAGTGACGAGCAGATGCACAATTTGATCCACGACTTGTTGTGAAAGAGTGTTGCGATGTACCGATTGTACGCCTAATTTCTTTGACGATTCTTCCATTGTGTAACCCCTTTTCTGTTAAATCCTATATGTATTTCTACTGTAAGACTAATTATATAATATAATACACTTATTTGCATGTAGACCTATGTCCAAAAAAAGTAAAATGCGCCGCTCTAAAGAGAGAGACGCACGCATTGTTGGAAAAAAATCATCTGACAAGGCAAGGTGATTTCGGATTGAACTTCCATCCGGAAACCAAGTATTGCATAGCCATTGAATCATCACGGGCACCAAGTCCTTTTTGTTTATAAAGCTGATGTGCCTTCTCGATTTGTTCCATATCCACTTCAATTCCAAGTCCGGGTTTGGAAGGGACATCGACCATTCCGCCCACAATTTTAAAAGGTTCTTTCGTCAAACGCTGCCCATCCTGCCAAATCCAGTGGGTATCGATCGCAGTGATTTTTCCTGGTGCGGCTGCAGCAACGTGTGTAAACATGGCAAGTGAAATGTCAAAGTGATTATTCGAGTGTGATCCCCAAGTCAAGCCCCAGTCGTTACACATTTGAGCGACACGGACAGAGCCTTGCATCGTCCAAAAATGCGGATCGGCAAGAGGAATGTCCACTGATTGAAGTTGAATGGAGTGCCCCATTTGCCTCCAGTCCGTTGCAATCATATTCGTAGCGGTTGGGAGGCCCGTTGCACGCCTGAATTCCGTCATGATTTCCCGGGCGGAAAAACCATTCTCCGCTCCGCATGGATCTTCCGCATATGCCAAAACATGATGTTGATCGCGACAAAGTTTAATCGCATCCTCAAGCAGCCAGCCGCCATTTGGGTCAAGGGTGATCCTGGCTTCAGGGAAGCGTTCAGCAAGTGCCGTCACCGCTTCGATTTCTTCTTCCCCGCGCAAAACCCCGCCTTTCAATTTAAAATCATTGAATCCATAGCGAGAGTGGGCGGCTTCTGCCAAGCGGACGATCGATTCGGGTGTCAGCGCTTCCTCATGACGGAGGCGAATCCAGTCATCTTCCGCTTCCGGTTCGCTTAAATAACCAAGATCTGTTTTATTGCGGTCGCCTACATAAAATAAGTAGCCCAGCATTTCCACTTTATCACGCTGCTGTCCTTCGCCGAGAAGGGCTGCGACTGGAACACCTAAATGTTGGCCAACTAAATCAAGAAGTGCCGCTTCCAATGCTGTTACGGCATGAATGGCAATACGAAGATCGAACGTCTGAAGGCCGCGCCCCCCAGCATCCCGGTCCGCAAACTGCTTGCGGATGGCATTTAGAATGTTGTTGTATGTCCCGATGGACTGGCCCACAACCAATTCTTTAGCATCTTCGAGTGTCTGGCGGATTTTTTCGCCTCCAGGAACTTCACCTACACCCGTATTACCCGCATTGTCTTTTAGAATGACGATGTTCCGGGTGAAATAAGGAGCATGGGCACCACTCAAGTTCAAAAGCATGCCGTCATGGCCCGCAACTGGAATGACGCTCATTTCTGAAATTACCGGTGTGCCGATTTTTACATGATCCTTTAGTAATTGATTGTTCATGATTTTCCCCCTATATCAGAATATTTAGTTGATTATGATTTTAACTTTACACGTTTAATTTCACCAACTAGGAATAAATAACTTAAAATCGCGACAAGAGCATTGGCACATACGAAGACTAGCGCACCATTAAACGACCCTGTCGTGGCAATGATATATCCGATGATAATCGGTGTTGTAATGCCGGCAATGTTTCCGAATGTGTTGAAAAGCCCGCCGCTGACACCTGACATTTCCTTTGGTGAGGTATCGGCCACTACCGCCCAGCCGAGTGCCCCGAATCCTTTACCGAAAAACGCAAGGGCCATAACGAAAATGACAACCCATTCCGTATCTACATAGTTTGCTGCCACCAAGCTCATCGATAGAATCATCCCAACAACAATTGGCACCTTTCGAGCGACAGTCAATGAGAATCCCTTCCGTAACAAGAAATCAGAGAATGTCCCTCCGAGAATGCCGCCAAAAAATCCGCAAATGGCCGGAAGGGAAGCGACGAATCCAACTTCAAGAATGGTCATGCCCCTTTCTTGTACTAGGTACACAGGAAACCATGTCAGGAAAAAGTACGTTAACGTCGTAATGCAATATTGTCCGAGATAAACACCTAACAGCATGCGATTTGATAATAGCTGCTTAATATGATTCCAGTTGACGCCTTTCTTTTCCTCCTTATTTGTACTGGTTTGGTCCATATTGATCAAAGCGCCGCCCGCTTCGATATATTCAAGCTCAGCTTTGTTGATGCGAGGATGTTCCTTTGGGCCATATATCGTTTTCATCCAGATGAAAGCAACGATGATTCCTAAAGCACCCATAAAGAAGAAGACGTATTCCCAACCGAATTTATACGTAATGTAACCCATGATCGGTGCAAAGAGAACGGTTGCAAAATATTGGGCCGAATTGAAAGTGGCAGCCGCGGTTCCGCGTTCATGGCTTGGGAACCAGGTGGCAACGATGCGGCTGTTGGCCGGAAAGGAAGGGGCTTCCGCCAATCCAACTAAGAAGCGCAGTCCGAACAATACCATGACAGCCGTTCCCGCAGAACCGAAAAAACCGAGAAACCCTTGTAAAAGCGTAAAGGTGGACCATAACGTAATACTCCAAAAATAAACTTTTTTCGAGCCAAAACGGTCTAAAAGCCATCCGCCTGGAATTTGTCCAGCTACATAAGACCAAGCGAAAGCGGAGAAAACATAGCCCATCATGACTGAATCGAGACCAAGCTGACCAGACATGTCCGTACCCGCAATGGATAGCGTCGCACGATCCGCATAATTCAGGGCTGTAACCAAAAAGAGCATAAAGACAATGAACCATCGTGTGCGTGTTTTTTTCTGGGCACTTGGCAGTTTAGGAGATGGTTGAAAAACTTTTTCTTCAGCGTTCATATACTCACTTCCTTAATCGTATTTTATTATATTTTCTAATTGATACCGCTTACAATGTTAACTGTTTCCTCCTTCGTGAAAATTCTTAATATTTAGTTTTGTCCAATGGTAAGACAAATAAAATTGTTTGTCAATGGCTTTTTTTCTTAAAAGTTTTTTCATTTTAGCTCCTTCATTATCGTGTTTTTTTGTATATATTAGAAGCGAAATTATCGAGGGATAAAGTAGCGCTTCATTTTTCAGAAAATAAAAAAAATACGATTGACCAGATGGTGTATTTGTCTTACAATAAAACAATAATACACAAGGGGGAATAAAAAATGAATAAGATCCGCAAGGCACCTAAAGGAATTCTCGGATTTCCCGTGGCACCATTCACAACGAGTAATAAGCTTGATGAACAAGCACTCGCCCAAAATATCCAATTTTTATTAGATGAGGGACTAGAAGCTATTTTCGTGGCATGTGCAGCAGCGGAATATCCATCATTAAGTAAAGAGGAATATGAAGCGATGGTTGAGGTAGCCGTATCCGTCACCGCTGGAAAAGTACCTGTATACACAGGGGTAGGCGGGAATATCCAAACTTCCCTCGAACTTGCCAGAATATCTGCGGATAAGGGGGCAGATGGTTATTTAATATTACCTCCATATCTCGTTACTGGAGAACAGGCAGGTCTGTCGGCTTATTTCAAAGCCATCGCAGAGAGTACAGACTTGAATTCCATCGTATATCAGCGTGATAATGTGGCATTTTCACTTTCAACTTTGGAAGCGCTTGCTGAGGTCCCGCAGGTAGTCGGCGTCAAAGACGGTCTGGGCAATATGGAGCTGAATGGACTCCTTACACAAACCTTCGGAAAACGTTTCGGCTGGCTGAACGGAATGCCGCTTGCGGAAGTTACCATGTCGGCCTACGTTCCACTTGGCTTTGATTCCTATTCATCGGCGATATCCAATTACATCCCGCATATCTCACGAAAGTTCTATAATGGCATCCTGAGCGGAGATCAAGAAACGGTCAATGAAATTTACCAGCAGGTCATCATGCCGATCAACAACATTCGCCGTCAGCGAAAAGGGTATGCCGTTTCTCTCATTAAAGCAGGCATGGAGATTATGGGAATGCCGGTTGGGCAAACAGTCAGATTACCGATTCTGCCGGTGGAAAAAGAACATTATGCAGAAATGCAAACGATATTAGAGAATGCTTTAGATCGTTTTCCAAAAGAAACACCAATTCAATCAATCTAATAAGGGTGGGGATTATATATGATAACTACAGTTCAAACACAAACGTATCTTAACTATATTAATGGTGAATGGGTTGCTTCCATTTCAAATGAAGTTGAAAAAAGTTTAAACCCGGCAGATAAACAGGCAATTGTCGGTTATGTACAAAAATCCACCAGGGAAGACTTGGACCTGGCAGTGGAAGCAGCGAAAAAGGCGAAAGATAAATGGCGCAAATTAGCTGGTTCAGAGCGCGGGGAGTATCTATATAAAGCAGCGCAGATTCTTGAAAAGCGGATTGATGAAATCGCAGAATGTGCAACACGGGAAATGGGCAAGACATTTGCTGAAACAAAAGGGGAAACGGCACGCGGTATTGCGATCCTGAAATACTATGCAGGAGAAGGAATGCGTAAGGTGGGGGATGTCATTCCATCCACCGACAGTTCTGCGCTTATGTTCACGACGCGCGTTCCGCTTGGTGTTGTCGGCGTCATTACACCTTGGAATTTCCCGATCGCCATCCCAATCTGGAAGATGGCTCCTGCCCTCGTATATGGGAATACGATTGTGGTGAAGCCAGCCACGGAGACGGCGATCACCTGTGCGAAAATCATGGAGTGTTTTGAAGAAGCCGGTTTCCCGGCGGGTGTTGTCAATATGGTTACAGGGCCGGGCAGTGTCATAGGGCAGGGCATCGCCGATCACGAAGATATAAACGGGATTACCTTTACCGGCTCAAACGGAGTCGGAAAAAGGATTGGACAAGCGGCGTTAGCACGCGGAGCGAAATACCAGCTTGAAATGGGCGGGAAAAACCCGGTGATCGTTGCAGCGGATGCGGATCTTAACCTGGCTGTAGAAGCAGTCATTACAGGTGCGTTCCGTTCAACGGGGCAAAAATGTACCGCGACAAGCCGTGTCATCGTTGCAGCTGAAGTATATGAAGAGTTCAAGCAGCTGCTGGTGAAAGAAACGAAAGGCATTTCCATCGGGGATGGATTGGACAGCGGGACATGGATGGGACCATGTGCCAGCGAAAGTCAATTGAATACGGTTCTTTCCTATATCGAAAAAGGAGTGGAAGAAGGTGCTGCACTTCTAATTGGCGGGAAGCGTGCTGAAGAAGGCCCTCAGGCGAATGGCTTTTATGTAGAACCTACGATTTTTGATAATTGCACGTCAGATATGACAATTGTACAGGAAGAAATTTTTGGTCCGGTGATTGCCTTATTGAAAGCTGATTCAGTTGAAGAAGCCCTGCAACTTGCGAACAGCGTGGAATATGGCCTTAGTGCTTCGATTTTCACAGCCAATATCAAACATCTGCTTTCATTTGTTAATGATATGGAAGCCGGATTGATCAGGGTCAACGCCGAGAGCGCAGGCGTTGAATTACAGGCGCCATTTGGCGGCATGAAAAACTCCAGCTCCCACTCCAGGGAACAAGGAGAAGCAGCAAAAGAGTTTTTTACTTCCATTAAAACGGTGTTTGTCAAATAAGGGAAAAAAACAGTATTTTAACTGAAAATTACCGGCACGTGTATGTTTAGTGATGTCTGTTTGCTTTTTTTAGAATGAAGGAGTGGTGAAGTGGATACGAAAACGCAACTGACGGAGGTACCGCTTTATATTAAGGTTAATGGGATCGACAATGTCGCCATCGTGGTTAATACGGGAGGCTTGGATCAAGGAACCGTATTCCCTTGTGGGCTTGAATTGAAAGAAAGAGTGCCACAAGGCCACAAAGTGGCTTTAATGGACATAGTCGAAAATGAAACCATCATACGCTATGGGGAAGTTATCGGTTATGCGGCTAAATCAATCAGTAAGGGATGTTGGATTGACGAATCACTGGTGATACTTCCGTCTTCTCCGGATTTAAAGGAATTACCGGTAGCAAATGATATTCCGAAAACTTTACCCCCGCTTGAAGGGTATACATTCCAAGGGTTCCGCAATGAAGATGGCAGTGTTGGAACCAAGAATATATTGGGCATTACAACAAGCGTCCAATGTGTAGTGGGCGTGCTGGATTTCGTCGTGAACCGGATAAAAAAAGAGCTACTCCCGAAGTATCCCAATGTTGATGATGTTTTCGCCATAAATCACAACTATGGGTGCGGAGTCGCTATCAATGCACCGGAAGCGGTCATTCCCATTCGCACGATACAGAACCTTGCGAAACACCCGAATTTCGGCGGGGAAGCCTTGGTAGTTGGACTGGGGTGTGAAAAACTGTCTCCGATGAGAATAAATCCAAGCGGGGACGATTCAGATATCATTTCACTTCAGGATCAGCAGGGATTTGCGGGGATGGTCCAATCCATTATGGAAATGGCCGAGGAACGTTTAATCAAGTTGAACCGCCGGCAGCGGGAAACATTTCCGGTTTCCGAATTAGTCATCGGCACCCAGTGCGGAGGAAGTGATGCATTCTCTGGTGTCACAGCTAACCCTGCCGTAGGATATGCCACAGATCTGTTAGTCAGGGCAGGGGCAACCGTTCTATTTTCTGAAGTCACAGAAGTACGGGATGCGATTCATCTATTAACGCCTCGTGCAGTGAATGAGGAAGTGGGGAGAGCTTTAATAAAGGAAATGGATTGGTATGATAACTACCTTGCATTGGGTGATGCCGACCGAAGTGCCAATCCGTCGCCAGGAAACAAAAAGGGCGGGTTGGCCAATGTAGTGGAAAAATCATTAGGCTCCATTGCCAAATCCGGAGGCAGCCCCATTTCAGGCGTTTTGGCTCCTGGTGAAAAAGCAACGGAAAAAGGGCTGATTTTTGCTGCTACACCAGCTAGTGACTTTGTTTGCGGAACGCTTCAGCTAGCTTCCGGCATGCACCTTCAAGTTTTTTCAACTGGAAGAGGCACACCTTATAATCTCGCAATGGCTTCCGTCATCAAAGTATCTACACGAAATACATTGACCGAGCAATGGAAAGATCTGATCGATATAAATGCTGGAACGATCGCTACTGGTGAAGCAACCATAGAGGAAGTCGGGTGGGAAATATTTCACCTTATTCTGGAAGTGGCCAGCGGTAAAAAGAAAACCTGGGCAGAACATTGGGGCCTGCATAATGATTTGGCACTGTTCAATCCTGCACCAATTACCTAATAGTGAATGAATTGAAGGACTTCCTTTTATAGGGGGTCCTTTTTTTGATGGTCCATTTTTTACAGTTGCATTATTTTTCCTCCAGAAAAGAGGACCGCTGGACTATTGGCAGAAGTTATTAATGAAGGAATGATTTACATCAGGGTGATACGGAAGTACATGATGAGGAGGGATACCATGGTCACATTCAGGAAAGCGACGGCAAAAGACTTAAGTGAAATCGTACGGATGCTTGCGGATGATGCATTGGGGAGGGAGAGGGAGCGATATGAAAATCCGCTTCCTGAAAGCTATCTAAACGCATTTGAATCCATTGATGCAGATGAAAAAAATGAATTGATCGTTGCGTGCCTTGGTGAGGAAATCGTTGGAGTGCAGCAAATCACTTTCACACCTTATATTACCCATCAAGGCGGCTGGAGAGCTACGATCGAAGGAGTTCGGACGGCATCTGCAGAACGTGGGAAAGGCATTGGAAGCAAGTTGATTCAATATGCGATTGACCGTGCAAAGAAGCGGGGCTGCCATATCATTCAGCTCACGACTGATAAAAAGCGGGAAGAAGCGCTGCGATTTTATGAACGGTTAGGATTCAAAGCCACTCATGAAGGCATGAAAATGAAGCTTTAATTCACGGTCTTTTGTCCCCATTTTTTGTGCACAACAATTCGTCTGGCATTATATGTTAAAATTATGCATGAGATATTAATAGATGTATATAGGCTTTATAAACTGATGAAAGGGGTGAGCTCGATGGAAAACGAAGCTTGTATTCAGAAGAGGTACGGTGTAATTAGTTTTACTTCATTCATCATTGGAATCATTTGCTTTTTTACTGTTTTTATTACACCTATCAGAATAGGAAATATCGAAAACTTGACTGGTGGTTATATCACATTTTTCCTTACGGTTGCCGGCATCGTCCTCTCTGTCATGGGAATTTTGAAGAAAACGGAGAAAAACATGATTTCCATCATCTCATTGGTTTTCTCCTCATCATTCTTTATATTTTGGGTAATCATCATCACTTTGTTGTTAACGGGTGAAATGGAATGGCCACGCAGATCATATTAGCAGTTGCCTTGGTAGAGTTACTGAGTTTTGCTTGAAGATTAGATTATTTGGAGTTGAACCAATTGAACCTTTCGTGATGCTCAGCGGAGCTGCAAAACAGAATGGAGAATCATAGAATGAATGTCAAAGCGGAATTATATTGGAATGAATATTGGCAAGGGAAAGATGAAAAACCCCAGTCTGTCAGTGCATGGCAATTCGGGGCCGATCCCGATCATTTGGCTCAGTTAGTGATGGATGGGATAAAAACGGCTACATGCTCTGGGCATATTTTTTACGGAGAGGAAAATGAACCACTACCATCCGGGGGTGATTACAGCATTATCTTAAGCAGTGAGGATTTGCCCTTAGCCATCATACAAACAGTGAAAGTCGAAGTATTGCCCATGAATGAAGTGAGTGAAGAGTTTGCGATTGCAGAAGGGGAAGGAGATCGTACCTATACTTACTGGTGGGATGCTCATGAGAAATTTTTTAAAGAAGAACTGGACAAAATCGGCCACACCTTTAAAGAAGATATGCTGCTGGTGTGTGAGCGTTTTGAGTTGATACATGTAAAGTGAGTGTGAATGGTCCGGTCAGAGAGAGCAATAAGTGTTTTCGTTCAATGATTTGCTATAATAGGTCATTGGATTAAAAACCTTATAGAAAGATAGGTATTTGCATGAAAAAGAAACTGATATTCATTGGCTTGGGAATCCTGGTTGTTTTCCTGCTGTTGCTTGGTACGTATAAATTAATGAATTCGAGAACCTATCAGGTGTTCGGTGGATTAACGGATAATGTCGAGACGAATGAAAAAGTGGTCGCTTTGACTTTTGATGACGGCCCATCGAAGAATGTAAATGAGATTCTGCCGTTGTTGGCTAAATACGATGTGAAAACTACATTCTTCCTGATCGGTAACGAAATCGAAAAGTACCCGGAGGAAGCCGGGAAAATAGCGGAAGCGGGACATCAGATTGGGAATCATACGTATTCGCACAGGCGGATGGTGTTTAAATCGCCTTCTTATATCAAGGAGGAAATCGAGAAAACGGATAAATTGATTCAGAACGCCGGATATAAGGGTGAAATTGATGTCCGGCCTCCAAACGGGAAAAAAATCATAGGTTTGCCTTATTATTTAAATAAAAATGATAGAGAGACCATTACCTGGGATCTGGAACCAGATAGCTATTACACTACCGCTTCTGACAAAGTGAAGTATGTGAAGGAAAATATAAAACCAGGTTCGATCATCCTGATGCATCCGATGTATGATGATACGGGTAAAGAGCTTCAAGCGATTGAAGGGATCTTACGAGAGTTAACGAACGAAGGGTATACGTTTGTGACGGTCAATGAACTTCAGGAAATGTAGTTTTTGGTCCAGACGATTTTCGAAGAATGGGGTTGCTGCGGCAGCCCTTTTTTATTTGATATAAAGAATAGTACAAAACATGGGCTGCATATTGTTTCTTAACGGAAGGTTGTTGTTAGGGCTTGGATTCGCATGAATTTTTTCCTTAGTGGAAATAAAGCTATTAAAATGGGGCTGGTTACTTGTATCGGAATAAAAACACCGCTCTGATCATGATTTTGTGTTTCCTGTTATTCCTATTTCTTGTGGTGCTCTTTTTTCGCCACATCACGGTATACTTCGTGTATAGCTCGGGCATAGGCCCGTTATTACTTATCGGGATAATGGTTTTGGCTATCGTTATGCTTTTTATCAGAGGGTATAAATAATCGAGTCTGTTTCTTTGAGGCTGCTGCGCAGTCTTTTTTTTATGGAAAAAGTTCTTCACATCAAGGGACATAAAAAAATATAAAAATCAATAAAAAATTAACACTCCAACATTAGTAATTTATGGTAATATTTGAAATGGAATTATTTTCTTCTAAATTTTATTCAGGGGTGATTAGTGCGTGGAGTTTTTTACTAAGTGGTCGTTTAAGAACAAGGCTGCCGTTTCATTGGTAACCATATTTATTTTGATGATAGGAGTTGTCAGTTATTTTAAACTGCCGATGGAGTTTTTACCATCTGCCGATAATCCACAAGTTACGATTATCACAATGGGGCAGGGCACCGATTCGAAAACGATGGAAGCACAAGTTACAGATCCGATTGAAAGGGCAGTTACGGGCGTTAAAGGAAAGAGTTCCATATACTCCACCACTGGAGATGGTTTTTCTAAAGTAGATCTATTCTTTGAAGCCGGATCGGATATGAAACAAGCGAAACTGGATGTTCAGGAAGCATTAGGCAGTGTGGCATTGCCGCAAAGCATGGCAAAGCCTACTATTACACAGTTAAATACGTCAATGATTCCCATTTCATTTGTATCAGTTACTTTTAAGGATGGGTTAACAGCTGAAAATATAGACTTTGCCAAGAAAGAATTAGAGCCTTTGTATAAAGATATTAAAGGGGTTTCGGATGTACAGACATTCGGGGTTTCGCAATCCATTCTTTCAGTCAAAGTGGATAATGAAGAATTGGCTAAAAAGAAAGTCTCCATTCAAGATGTCATGAGCGTCCTTAACGGTCAGAATACAGCTCTGGCCGTAGGCGAAAGAGTGATTGATGGGAAGGCAAGTAACATCAAGGTGATCGGTGATTTAACAAGTATTGAAAAATTAGAAGCGTTGAAGGTCACTCCTAATGTCGCACTTGGACAGATAGCAAAAGTTGAAGAAGCGAATGATGGCAACCTCATCAGTCGTTTTAATGGAAAGGAAAGCATTGATTTAAGCATTATCAAGGACAGTCAATCAAATGCTGTCACAATCAGTAAAGAGGTTGAAAAAGTAGCGAAAGAAATTAATGAAAAGTATAGTGACCAGAAATCGACCATTTATTTATCTACAGCTGATATGGTGGAGACGTCCGTTCAGACGATGGTAAAAGAAGTTCTGCTGGGTGCGCTATTCGCTACGATTGTAATCATGGTCTTTTTACGGAATGTACGATCTACATTCATTACAATCGTATCCATACCGCTATCTCTTGGCTTTACGTTATTTTTGCTGTCATTGTCGGGAGTGACGCTGAATATTTTGACGCTGGGCGGTGTCGCTGTAGCGATCGGGCGCTTGGTGGACGATAGTATTGTCGTTATTGAAAACATTTTCCGGAAAATGCAGCAGGAGAAGATTTCAGTCGAAATGGTGATGGGTGCAACGAAAGAGGTGGGAGTGGCAATCACAGCTTCAACCCTTACGACTGTAGCCGTTTTCTTGCCGGTTGCTTTATTGAATGGAGGGCTTCAGGAGTTTCTTCTTCCTTTTGCTTTGACTGTCACTTATTCTTTGCTGGCTTCATTAATTGTGGCATTGACGGTTGTTCCGTTAATGAGCGCAGGATTGCTGAAAAGGACGGGGCTGCCAAAACATCGACCGGCCAAGCGTTTTACGAAGCTGGTTACTTGGTCACTAAACCATAAATGGGTTGTCCTGATTATTGCGATGCTGTTGTTTGTCGGTTCCATTGGTACATATTTTGCCATGCCAAAAGGGGCGATTGATAATTCTTCAGCAGACTATGTCTCCGTGACATTAACTTATCCAAATGATCAGCCCTATGAGAAAGTAAAGGAAAAAGCGATTGAACTCGAAGAAACGATGCAGGGTATGAGTGAAGTGGATAATATTTTCATGCAATTAGGAAACTCGCCCGAGACAGCACAATATGGCGAAGTCGCATCACCTACAGAAGCGATTTTCGGCATCCTGGTAAAGGATAAAGCAAATGTAGATGCAATCCTGAAAAAAATGGAAAAGGAACAAGAAAACTATCCTGATGCGAAGCTTACGGCCCAGGCCTCTTCCTTTATGATGGGAGCATCAAAGACGAACATTACGATAGATGTGATCGGCAGTAATGCTGAAGATTTGGAACGGACGGCAAATAATGTCAAAGAAAGAATTCAGGATATTAAAGGAATCGAAGAGGTTACAACGAACCAGGATGAAAAGAAAACCATTTATTCATTTACGGTAGATCCGGCTAAAGGCAATACAGAACAAATCGGCCAACAATTGGGGATCATGCTTAATAAAACGCCTATCGGCCATATAACTTTACAGGATAAGCAAACTCCTGTCGTCCTTGAACCAATCTTGGATCCTAAAAAACCAGAGGATTTAAAAAGCATTCCGATCATGACAGACGGGGGTCTAGCCCCAGTGTCAAAAGTTGCTTCTTTAAAGAGCGAAGAGAGCGCAACAACGCAGTTCCATAAAGATGGAGAAACATATCTCCAATTAACGGCAACGGTCGATCCGGCTAAGCTGTCCGATATTGCAAGCAAAATAAATCTCGAGATATTTGGAGATAAAGAGAACAAAGGCCTTGATATTCCGGATGATGTAGAGATTTTAGTCGGCGGAGCCAGTGCTCAGCAGACAGATGACTTTTCCGATTTATTCCTTACGATGTTAATATCGATCGGCATTGTCTTTTTAATCATGGTTATAACCTTTAAATCGATCAAAGCACCGATTGCCATTCTATTCTCCTTGCCATTCGCTGCCATTGGAGCGGTATTAGGATTGGTCATCAGCCGAATTCCAGTTGATATTACAGCACTGCTGGGTGCTCTCATGTTAATAGGAATTGTTGTGACAAACGCGATTGTGCTTTTGGATCGAGTCAAACAAAACGAAGAAAAAATGATCATCCGTGATGCGATCGTCGAAGCGACAGCCACAAGATTCCGTCCAATCATAATGACGGCTGTAGCAACGATTTGTGCCATGCTGCCGCTTTTATATAAAAAGGCGGAAACAGGAAGCTTGGTTTCACAAAGCTTGGCGATCGTTGTCATTGGCGGGCTAGCTGTTTCCACACTGCTCACACTGATCGTCATTCCATGTATATACGAATTGCTGTACTATAAAAAATCGAAAAAACAGAGAAGGAAAAAGAGAGAACCCGTTAACGAACAACTCGAGATGTAAGGAAGTTTTAATAAAAAAGTTTGTAGAGAAAGCGACATTTTCTTTACAAACTTTTTTTTCATTAAAAAATAATGGTTGACTTTCCTCTGACCTGTAACTAAAATGATTACAGCAGGTGGTAAACAATCGCAGGAAGCAATCGACTGTACAGTTACTGAATGCCATGTAATTATATTGATTTTTTTTTGCTCTGCATTGTAACTATTTCGGTTACAAGTTTAACTGATATTGAAAAGTGAGGGAATATATGATGACAGTGAAAATTAAAGCATATTCTGATTTTATTTGTCCTTTTTGTTTTTTAGGTAAAGGGCCTTTGGACGAAATCGTGAAGGAAAAGGATGTAGAAGTGGAATGGATGCCATTTGAATTGCGTCCGAGTCCATATACGAAAATTGATCCATGGAAAGAACCCGATAAGCTGAATTCATGGGACTCTTACATTCTTCCTGTTGCGAAAAAGCTAGGGGTTGATATGCGTTTACCCCGTGTCTCCCCACATCCATATACACATTTGGCATTCGAAGGCTGCCATTTTGCAAAGGAGCACGGAAAAGGGAACGAATTCCACAACAGAGTATTCACCGCGTTTTTTCAAGAGGAACAAAATATTGAAGATGTTGAAGTATTGACAAAATTAGCGGGTGAAGTTGAGCTTCCTATAGATGCCTTTAGAGAAGCGTTAGTGTCCCGAAAGTATCGGGAAGTGCACCAGCAAGCACTCAAACATGCTTATGAAGAAGCAGATATCAGGGCTGTCCCGACGTTTATTATTGGTGATGAAGTCATTCAAGGACTAGCCAGCAAAGAAAGGCTAGCGCAAGTCATTGAGAAGGAAGAAGCAAAAAATAAACGGAATGAATTTGATGGCTTGCAATGTGATGGTAGGGGGAATTGCTAAACTGGCTAGCCGAGACCCCGGAGACGCTTGCGTCGAGGAGGCTTGGCAGACAGTCGGCGGAAAGGGAGCGGATTTCTGAAATCAACTGGCATGTCTGTTAGAAAAAAACTACATGTAAAACTCTATAGTCTGAACCGAAATCCTTTTGTTGATTTCGGTTTTTTCTTTTGGTTCTGTTATTGAACGATGTTGATTATACTCAACAAAAGAAGGAGGTATTAACGGGTTGGTTGCCGAATAAAAATCCTTTAGGTAAAACTTAGGGGGAGTGCAAATTGAAAAATGTAATAGATGGAATCAATCATTGGATTGGTTTTATACCAGAAGAGTTCAACCGGATGACAGAAAAAGAATTAAATCATCGACCAATGCCACACAAATGGTCCAAAAAAGAGATATTAGGACATCTATGCGATTCTGCATTGAACAATATGAACAGGTTCATCAAGATTCAGTACGAAGTACAGCCATATGTTATACAACCATATAATCAAGACCAATGGGTATTAGTCCAGAATTATCAAGAGCGACCATTGGATGAGATCGTTAACCTTTTTTGTACTTTAAATAAGCAAATCATTCATATAATAACGAATACACCAAATGATAGATTATCTAATCTTTGTGATATAGGAAATAATCAACTAAAATCAATGGAGTGGTTAATAAAAGACTATCTCGAACATATGGAACATCATATTAACAATCAAATCCTAATAAAAAAAGAGTGATCTATATAGGTCACTCTTTTTTTTCAATTGTTCACTTTTCGCAACAGCTTGTCTTGAAGTTTGGACAAGGTGAACAATACGATGATAGAGCCGATCAAGGTTAACGCCATATCCCATTGGGCGTCCCAAATATCACTAACATGAGGATGATTTCAGACTGTAGACAAAACTCGATGAAAATCGAGTATGTCTACAGTTTTTTTGCGGTACAATTTGAACGTTGATTTCCGATCCAGGCGCTCGCTTTCCC